>CAYNDU010000389.1:0-6002 GCA_964395615.1 uncultured Pirellulaceae bacterium
TCCCCTCGCCCATACATGCTTTCCGCACGAGAAGCAGCTTACCTATCATGCTCAATCAACCGAAAGAACTGTACCTGCCCCCGTTTCCTCGCCCGGCAGACCCTCGTCGACCGGGCCGGCCGCTTCCGTCGGCACGGCCGAGATCGCCGGCAGGCGGAGCGTCATGCAACACCCTCGGCCAACGCCGCGACTGTGCGCGGTTAGGGAGCCGCCGAGTTGCTTTGCCATGATGGCAGCACCGTGCAGCCCATAGCCTTGCGCATCCGGTGTTGTCGAGTAGCCCTGGGCAAAGATGCGAGTGAGATTTTCGGAGGCGATCCCGACGCCACTATCTTCCACCTGGCATTCCACCGACTGATCGTCGGACCGTCGGACACGAATCGAGATTCGGCGGGCCTCATCCGGCCCGTTTTGAGCGACGGCCCGAGTGGCATTCGCGAGAAGTTCCGTAAGGACTTGTTGCAGCGAGTACCGGTCGGTTTCAATTACCAGGTTCGCGTCACATTCTTGCCGAAATTCAATCTCATCCTGTGACAGGCGGTCGGCGTGCTCTTGAGCCACACATTGAACGACCTGCTCCACGTTCACTTCTTCCAGAACACTCGGTGCCTCAACGTCCGACTCCTGACAGGAAATTACGGAATTGACTTGTTCGACATATTGCCGGATCACGTTGATCTCACATCGCATCTCCTCGACTTCCTCCTCCATGCGGCACGTCAACCTTTCCAAATAGGGGAGAACGACCTTACCTTTATCGTCATGCGTGACAAATTCGCCGAGGTCCTCGGAATGTTGACCGAGAAGATCCACAACTCGACGAATGTCGCCGGTCGCGAGTTTGGCGATCTTCTTATTGAGCAGGTTGGCCGACACGTTGACACTGTTCATCGTGTTTCCAACGTTGTGAAGTACGTGCGTGGCACTCTCCGATCGTCCGGCTTTTCGAGAAGCGTCAACCAGTTGCCTGTGGACCGCCTGCAGCTCTTCTTCGGCTCGTTTCCTTTCCGAAATATCGAGCGCAACGACGACGCATTCGACGGTTTGCGCTTTGTGCTCAGCGATGGGATAAATGCTGGCGTCCAAGGTCCGCCCATCCCATTGACACTCGAAACGGACCGGGCCCCCCGTCTCGAGAACGGAGTCAACCTGCGCGAGAAACTCGTCTTGTCGATTCGCTCGGAGCGTGTCACGAAATGAGCTACCGACGAATGCTGACGTATCTGTTCGCCAGCGGGCTGCGGCCAGTTCGTTACAGGCTTGGACGCGCCCATGGTGGTCAATGAGCATTGTCATTTGCAAGGGAACGTTCAGCATCGCTTCGGCGCGAGCCGCACTCGTACGAGTATCGTCAAAGGCCTTCTTAAGCTTGATCATTGACCGCACGCGGCCTAGCAACTCCTGTTCGTCCCACGGCTTGACCACAAAGTCCTCGGCCCCCAAATCGAGACAAGCGACCAGTTCCTTACGGTCGGCCACAGCCGTCAACAGAAGCACGGGAATGTAGTCCAACGAAGAATCACCCTTCATCGCTCGAAGGACGTCAACTCCCGTCATCCCGTCCATCACCAGATCCAGTATCACGACGTCAATCGGTGTTGAGCGGAGGATCTGTAGACATTGTTCGCCTCCATCGGCGAGCGAGACGTTGTAATCCTGGCTGGCAAACACGTCCTGCAAGGCCATACGAACGGTGAGGCTGTCATCAACGACAAGAATGTGAACCGTGTCAGAATTCAACGACATGGAGACCTTTCTGGGTGCCGCAGTCACTGTGATACTATCTTTCATTTTCGGTGGTTGAATATGAGCTGAAATGCCGGGTGGGAGCGTTCGTCCGCGTCTCACGACGGGATGCTGATTGGGGTCGTTATGACCGAAAGACGCTCGTTCGCGGATCCTGGAGCGCACAATTGAGACAATGCATCGCCAATCTGTTCCGGCGAAGCCGTCCGGCGGACCGCACCTGACCGCACGGCAGCGCCAGGCATGCCGAACACGACACTGGACCGTTCATCCTGGGCCATCGTCATGCCACCGCTGTCGTAGATTTCTTTCAGGCCGTCAGCTCCGTCCGCTCCCATTCCGGTAAGCAGAACGCCGACAACATGCCGACCGTAGCATCGTGCCGCGGATGAAAAGAGCTGGTTGATCGATGGAACATGGCCGGTCGAATGATGTGCGCCCGAGAACTCGAGGCGGCGGTTCACCACGGCCAGGTGGTATCCCGGCACGGCCGTCAACACAGTGTTTGCCGCGTCATCAAGTTGCTCATTCGGTCGTGCGTCGCGCACATTGAGCGTGCAGTGGTCGTCAAACCAGCCTCCCATCGAAGCAGCCATCTGTCGGGCGCAATGAATGGCAACGATTACCGGCAACGGAAAAGAGGACGGAAGGCGGCTCAGCACCCTCTTCACGGCGGTTGGCCCACCCGTTGATGCGCCGATAATTACCAGTTTCGGCTGAGCCTCGCAAATAACCGACGACTCGTTTGCGGGACTTTCGAGGTCACGAGCTGAGTGCAGACCTCTTTTGAGTTTCTTCACCTCGACTCGTACAGCTGCCCTGACCGTCGTGATCAACCGACGCCAGTCCGCAGCGTTTTCGGGCCCCGAGGCGGCCGGTTTGGAGCAGACTTCGAGTGCACCGAGTTCGAGCGCCTCGAACGTCCGGAATACTTCTTTTTGAGTAGCATAGGCCGAGAGGATAACAACAGGAGTTGGCGTCGATGCCATGATCCGCGCGGTGGCCGTCAAGCCGTCCATCTCGGGCATCACAACGTCCATCAAGATGACATCGGGCTTCAATTGCCGAGTCATTTCTACGGCCTCAGCTCCGTTACACGCCTCGCCTATCACCGTCAATCCGGCTTCGGTCAGACGTTCGGCGACGACTTTACGAACGGTAATGGAATCATCGGAAACGAGTACTCGGATCACGACCCTACCAGCCTTTCAATAGTGCTCAGCAGCATCTTCTGGTCGAATTCCCCTTTGACAATAAACGCATTGGCGCCGGCTTCCAGCCCCTGTCGGCGTTCTGCTTCAGAACTCAATGAACTGACGACGATAATCGGTGTCTCTGAGTGTTTGTCATCTCGTCTTAGTGTCCGAGTCAGCTCAAAACCGTCCATTCCCGGCATTTCCACATCGGTAACGATCAAACGAAAATGCGTGTGTGAGATCTTTTGCAGGGCATCTTCGGCGCTGACAGCAATCTCGACGTCGTAGCCGGCCGATTCGAGAATACTCTTCTCCATCATGCGTGTCGTAACGGAGTCATCGACGACCAGGAGAGGTCCCGCTTCTTCAGATGAGGGGACGTTCGTGTCGGTCAAGTCCAACGCGTTCACCGGTGCAGAGTGTTCGCCGAGAAGCCTGGCGGGGTCGAGGATAAGAGCGGGAACGCCGGAGCCGAGAATCGTTGCCCCCGTCACGCCCGCTGAGTTCCCGACTTCCGACGGAACGGCCTTGGCCACGACGGTCTGCGTCGTCAGCAGTCGCTCGACCGCCAACGCAATCGGTTGACCCTCGTGTCGTACGACCACCAGCGGAACAGACGCTCGTTGCGAAATCGGAATGGGGGGACCGCCGAGCAGCGTCGCGAGCGAACGAACGACCGTCGGGCGATCCTGCCATTGGAACATCAATTCACCACCCGCACCGCGTCTCAGGTTCTCGACCTCAAGCTGCGCGACGCCCTCGACAAATGAGGTGGGGATCACGTACGTATTGGGCCCGATGTCGACGAGTAGCGATTCGAGTGTCGCCACACCAGCCGGTAACTCGAGAAGAAACCGCGTTCCCTTCCCGGGCTCCGAATCGACACGGATCGATCCGCGCAGCAGGCTGATCCGATTCGCGACAATATCCATCCCGACGCCGCGGCCACTCACGTCGGTCACCCGGTCGGCGGTCGAAAGCCCCGCAACAAAGACGAGTCGGTCAATCTGTTCGTCCGAGAATTCCTCCGCGTCACGCCGACTGATCCGGTCGGCGGCGACGGCATGATCGAGCACTTGCTGCCGATCAATTCCCCGCCCGTCATCCTCGCAAACCAGGCGAATTCGATCACCCCAACGCGAAATGACCAGTCGAAGGGAGCCGGTCGGTGGCTTACCCAGTCGCGTTCGCTCGTCCGGCGGTTCGATTCCGTGGTCGATGGCGTTGCGAACCAGTTGAGTGATCGGGTCCCGCAATTCTTCGAGCACATGCCGATCGACTCTCGTATCGGCACCTTCCACGTGCAAAGAAACTTGCTTTCCAGCTTGGCGGCAAAAATCACGAACGAATCGCGGCAGGCTGTCGAACAACACTTGCAACGGCAACATCCGTGTTTCCAACACACGGTCATGCACCTCGGCGACCAGTGGCTCGATAATCGTCAAGTCTCCGGCGAATGTATCGGCCAGGCAACGCACGGACTCGGCCATCGACGGTATCCATTCGATCTCACTGCGCGATCCATGCCCCCCATCACAGGCCGAACGCAACGCGTGATAGGTCTGCTTGATCGTGTCGAGTCGTTGCCGCAATCGATCATGAGCAACAAACAGCTCGCCGGTAAGGTTCGCCAGTTGGTCGAGACTCTGGACCGGCAGTCGCACGGAATCCAGCGAGCCGGATCCGGTCGTCACGACGTCACCGCCCGACGACGGGGCGACCGGGCCGCTTTGTGATGCCAATTCCGAAGAAACGTTCGGATCGGCGCCCGATTGCACGACGGCCGCCCCCTTGTCCTCGCCCGGAACCGTCTTTGCCTCTGACGGATCAATGGCCCCGTTCACCGAGGTCGAAACGGATCCGGCTTCCGGGCCCGGCGCGGTCGGTGCCCGGCTCGAGTCCTCAACATTCCCGGTCGCCGCGTTCGCCGTCGACCCGACCGCTAGTTCCGCGGCCCACGTTGCGGTACGAGTTTCTTCAAGCTGCCGCACGACTTGATCAACGGTTCGGCCAGAGGCAAGTTCACCCGACTCGGCTGAGATCAGTTCCTTAACGGCGTCGGTCGCCGATAACAGATGATCAATGAACCGGCTGTTGGGGCGAACAGTACCGTTGCGCAGTTCGCTGAACGTGTCTTCCATCGCGTGACAGACACGAGCAACGTCGGCCAGGCCGGTCACTGCGGCGGCCCCTTTCAGGCTGTGCGCTTCGCGGAAGAGGAGGTTCAGAAGCTCCTCGTCCCTGGGGGTGGACTCGAGTTTCAACAGGCCGGCGCCGAGTTGCGTCAGTCGCTCGGTCGCTTCCATCTCAAAGTAATCCATCATGGAAGGCATGATCATGTACCTCGCTTATACCCCAACGGCGCCTGTCCGCTCGACCCTTACGGCAGCGCGGCGATCATGTGTTGAGCTGGTCTGAAAGGCCACAACGCACTCTTGCAGCGACTGGGCTTCGCGATTTACTTGGGTAGCGCTGACGCTGGCCTCCTTCGCGCTCATATCCACACTGTTTACGGCCTTTTGCATTTCGGCGATGGCAGCCGCCTGTTGGCGACTTCCCATCTCGATCGCCTTGGCCGACTCGGCGGTGGAAGCTACCTGTGAGGCAATTCGTTCAAAGGACTTGTCGACCTCCGCAATCAACCGGACGCCCTCATGGACGGACTTGGTGCCCTCCTCAGTGGCCAGGATCGTGGTGTTGACCATTTCCTGAACGCCCTGAATAAGCTCACGAATGTCGTTGCTCGAGTCCGCGGCTCGCTCGGCCAACTTTCGTATTTCGCCGGCAACGACCGCGAAACGTTTTCCCGCTTCGCCGGCCCCGGCGGCTTCAATGCTCGCGTTCAGGCTTAGCAGGTTGGTCTGTTCCGATAGTTCCGTGATAATGTTCAGCACGCCGTTGATCTGCTGGCTCTTGTTTCCGAGGTCGAGCATCAAACGAGCGACGTCATTGACCCGTTCGTGAATACCCTTGATTCCGGCGGATGCGTTACCAATTCGGTGGCTTCCCTCGGCACATTCATCGGCCCCTCGCTCGGCCTGCTTCGCCACGTTGGCGGCG
>CAYNDU010000390.1:0-5997 GCA_964395615.1 uncultured Pirellulaceae bacterium
GACATTGGTCCGGTTGTGTAACGCCTTCGGCGTAAACGCGTGGTGTGCGCTGCGTCACCCAGGGTGCGCTTTGCGGCTTCGCCGCGGCGCGACCCCGGGCTTTGGAATATAACGCCTTCGGCGTACCGAACCCCCTGTGCCTTGACAAAACAACTCAGATGTCTGGACCATGTTGTGTGAACCTGATGGAGTCAAGTTGTGGCTGATTGGGGGCAAGAACGGGACCATGTTCGGGAGTCAGCGGCCTCGCGAATCACTTACCAGGATTTCAGTTCGTTGAGCAAACGCGGTAACGCGATGGCTCGAATCTTCTTTGCCATGTCAAACGAATGTTCTCCGGCATGGACGACTACAAGCCGTTGGAGCTTCAAGTCGGACAGAGCGGTTCGCATCGATGGGGTGATGGCGGGCGCTGAAGTCCGTTTGATTTCGAAGCCCCAGCGTTTCCTGCCGCGAACCGCCAGCAGGTCAAGTTCTGCTCCCGCATGCGTCGCCCAGAAGAAACGCTCGTTTTCATTGAGACCAAGATGCCGAATGACCTGATGAATGACGAGTCCTTCCCAGGAGGCACCAACGCGAGGGTGCGTTTCGAGGTCGGCCCGTGTCGTCAGACGCAAGAGCGAATGGAGCAGACCCGTGTCGGCGAAGTAGATCTTGGGCGCCTTGACCTGCCGTTTCTTCAGGTTCTCATGCCACGCCTGGAGCGGATGGATGACGAACGACGAGGTTAATATGTCGAGGTAGTGGTTTACCGTCTTGTGGGTCACACCAAAAGATCGGGCAAACTCGGAGGCGTTCCAAATCTGTCCGTGATAGTGGGCCAACATCGTCCAGAAACGTCGCAATACTGCCGACGAAGTGCGAATGCCGAGTTGCGGCAAATCGCGTTCCAGAAACGTCTTGATGAAATCCTGTCGCCAGCGGTCGCTGGCGGAATTTGTCCTTGCAGTATAAGAGGCAGGAAAACCACCCCGCAGCCAGAGTTTGGCCTGGTTTGGCAGTTTCACTTCCTGCAACGATAAGCCAGGCAGTTCGTAGTAGGAAATCCGGCCTGCCAACGACTCGGACGACTGCCGCAGCATGTCGGGAGAAGCACTTCCCAACACCAGAAAACGGGTCCGGATGGGGCGACGGTCGGCCAATACCCGCAAAAATGTGAATAGCTCGGGCCGTCGTTGGATTTCATCGAGTATGACGAGTCCGCGCAGCGGTTCGAGAGCCAGTGCCGGGTCGCCCAGGCGGGCCAGATCGCGAGTGTCTTCCAGATCGAACCGGGTCGTGTTCCCCTTGTGCTCCTTTGCAATTAGCCCGGCGAGGGTGGTCTTGCCGATTTGGTGAGGACCGATAATCCCCACCACCGGGTATCTCTTAAGGAGCGACTTCAGTTCGCGCACGTGTCTTGGGCGTGGAATCATCGCTGAATCGCACCTTGAAAACAGGGAGACGACAACCCGGATTTCAAGGTAATACGCGGGCCTCTGCGAGGCAAAGACCCTCGACAACCGGCCCAAGTCGTGGGTTCGCCACGGGCCTGTCGAGTTCCTTGCGTCCGCCCGCGAGGGCTCGCCAATTGTTCGGAACGCGATTGTAAGGAAGCAACCATGCGTCAATCTACGGTTGGGAAAAAGGGTGTGCAAATGTGCCCTTTCCTGTAAACTGACACAAGATTCCCCAAAGGCCCGGCGACGTCCCGTTTGTTGTTGAAACTCCTGATGGTCTCACTTGTCAAAACTCAGGTGTACCTTTTGTGTTTGAGTTTTTCATGACTCGCCGCCACGCAGACCGTTTCGAGACTTAGTGGACGCGAAAATGCGACGCTCCCCGAGACCCGGCGGTGGACGACGCCTAAAATGGTGTTGCCCGTGTAACCGATGTAGGAGTCTAGTTTTTGTTGGATAACCAGCTGAAAAACATTGACGTCCGTTTTCTGATCGTTGCTTTCCTTGCAGCAACGCCTTTCTCAAAAGCTGTCGCTCAATCGGCGCAAGCACATTCGAATGTTGTGGTGATTCGAAACGATGGTCAAGAGGGCAGACTTTGCGGTACATTGAATCTGCATTGGTGAGCCGAGCGATCGCCGCCCGTCCCGCCGTCTTATCAAATCGGAATTGACCGTTGTGGAGAGCACTGTGCAAAAGAAATGGCCGGCCCTGTATTCTACTGTCTGCTTCGTAATCGCCGTCTTGGCAGCAGAACGACAGTTGGCCTGTTCCGAGCAGGAATCGGGAACGGAGATCAAGGCCTTCTGCATCGATTTCAACTGGGGCCCTGGTGGTCCGAACGGATTCGCTGCTCCGGGCCTGTGGGCGGATGCTGATCCGGCTGCGCACGTGGCTTGGTATAAGGGGCTGGGTGTAAACGTGATCCAGACCTTCTGCGTCTCCTGCAACGGCTACGCATGGTACAAGAACGGCGTAGTGCCTGAACAGCCCGGCCTGAAGCACGATTTCCTGACCGACGTCGTGCGGCTCGGCCATGAGGAAGGCATGAAAGTGATGGGCTACTTTTGTGTCGGTGCCAATACTCGGTGGGCAAAAGAGCACCCGGACCAGAGCTATGGCAACCCCTCGCACACCCACATCCCTTTCACGACCGACTACATCGACTACCTGTGTGGGGCCGCCGAGGATGCGTTGACCAAGACCGGCTGCGACGGCTTCATGGTTGACTGGTTCTTCAACGGCCCCTATCGCCCCAATAACGCACGCCTTAAATGGCTGCCGTGCGAACTGCAAATGTGGAAGGAGTTGATGGACGAGCCGTTCCCCGGGAAGGACGCCGTCACGGTCGAGCAGGAAACAGAGTTCAAAAGGCATGCTGTTGAGCGATTGTGGATCCACCTGAGGAAGGCCGCGAAGTCGGCCAACCCCAATTGCGTTATCTGGCTCAGCTGCCACGACCTGACGCATCCACAGTTGGTTGGCTCCAGGGTCTTCCAGGAAGTGGATTGGCTCATGAACGAGGCCGGCGACATCGAGAGCATCGATCGGGCTCGCAAAATGGTGGGCCGGCAGACACGATTAGTGACCTGTGTTGTCGGTTGGGGAGACCGGCACAACGCACGGTCACTGACAACCGCTGCCAAGTCGGTCGGCATCGGGGTCTACGGCTTCTCCCGTCCTGGCGACGACTCGCTGCCCCTGGCAATCGATACGTATCTCGCGAATCCGATCGACTCGTTCACCGGCAATGACCGCAACATCGCAGCGCTTGCCCGGTGGTACAACGGAATCCCGTTCGACGTTGTCAAAAGCATTGAACCCTAGACAAGGGATCATAGGGGTGAAACGACTTGCCTCTTTCTGGTCGCTCACGCCTGTTCGGTCATTCGGGAAGGGGCATTTCTGGTACATAACAGGGCGAGGTGCTCCGGTCGCTCCGACATGATGGTCGCGCGGGGTGAACTGAAATCGCGCGAAAAGAAATAGGAGAGAATACGTGATGCGAATGCTGATCAGTTTGTGAGTTGCGGCAGCGGCTTCCAGTGCCTTGGCCGGACCCCGACTCAACGTCGTGCTGATCGTCTGCGACGATCTCAACGACTATATCACCGGCATTCCCGGCGGAGCTGGGCACAAACCTGATTACTGCCCAGGTAACTTCCGGCGGTATTCGTCCACTCGCAGGCCGATCTCCTCCATAGGAATTTCCTCAAAGCCGATCTGTCGGGCGGGAGAATCCTCGGCAAGTCCGAAGTCGCCACCCTCGCGATCGACGAACCTCGGGTCGACGCCGATCAAATTGTCGGTGATCCGTACCCAGCCGCGCTGCGCCGCCTCGGCCAGTTTGAACCCTCGGGGGTCCAGCCACGGCTCGCCCTCGAAGATATTGCGGGCGATTCGGTTGTCCTTCGGCTCCAGTGGATTCTCGTTGAGGATGTTTGGCAGTTGGGGATACTCTGTCGAGTACGGCGGTTTATCGTACGGGACGGACTCAAGCCGTCCGAACATGTCCCACGAGCCGCGCCGCCCCTCGATCAACCTGCGCGACCATCCGATTCCTCGGGCGTCAAAGTGGATGCCAATCTTGTAGTTGGCGAAGATGTTGTTCTCGACGACGTTGTCACGCCCGCCGCCGATCATCATCGCTCGCCAGACGTCGTGAATAATGTTGCCATGAATGGTCTGCCCTGACGCCAGATCGTCGAGGTAGATCGCATTGGACCCCATGTTAAGGCCGCCGAGGTGGTGGATGTGGTTGAAGCGGAGCTGCGTGCCGCGTGCTGTCCAGTCACGGCCCGTGTAGATTCCGCCCACGTCGCCGGTGTCCAGACAGAGGTTCGCCAACTCGTTGAGTTCGATCACGTGGTCGTTGCCCGAGTAGATAATGCCACTGTGGGGAGCATTGTGGATGTAGTTCCGACTTGCTTGCATCCCCACTCCTGACAGACGCACGCCGACGCGGTAGGTCCGCACCCATCGCGAGTAGTCATGGATGTGATTGTTGTCGGCGACGTGTCCTGCGGGAGCAAGCGTGCGTCGGGAACCGCCTTCGATCAAGATGCCGCCGTCGCCCAAGTGGACCAGGTCACAACTCTGAACACGATGGTTATGGCCGCCGACAATCCGCACCGCCGCGCCGCCCAGATTGCGAATCGTGCAGCCGGCCAGCAAGACGCCCTCGCCACCCTGCACGACGACACCATCGAATCGCCCGCCTTCGATCGTCAGCCCGATCATTCGTACGTGCGACGTGTTGCGAAGCATGATCAGGGGTTCGGTCAGAAGCGATACGGTGGCTACGTTCCGTGTTGCCTCCTCCGGTGGCCAGACGTAGAGCATGCCCGACTTGCGATCGACAAAGTACTCGCCGGGCTGGTCGAGTTCCTCGATGATGTTGAGAAACCGGAATCGCTGACCTTTCTTGTAGCCGTATCCACTCTGCGGCGGCTCGATCACCACGGCCTGCGAAGCGATGTCGATGTTCTTCACCTTCAAATACTGATCGGCCCAATCGACGAACCAGTAGCCGTGTACCCAGACGTCATCGAACGACTTCCAACGCTTGGGCCGGTCGCCGCCATAGTGAAAGCGGTCGGTGCGGGTGCCGCGAGGTTTCCCGGAACTGTCAACGATCTTCTCGCCTCTGGGAACGGACGCGACCGAGGTCCAGTCACCGTTGGGCCATTCGGCCAGACGCATCGGCAGACCGTCGAAGAAGACCTCCAGATGTGCCAGCGGCACGTCGCGTCCGAATCCACTATTGGCAATGTGGCCGAAATCGGTCACACCCGACGAGGGCAGGTGGAGTTCAAGCACGTGCTGTCGGGCAGCCGCATCGAGTCGAGCGAGGACGTCCGGGTCGCTCACCGGGCGGAATCCGTCAACGGTCTTGCCGCCTGTCACGTGAACGTCGCCGCGGGATGCCCGATAGGTAACCGGGGACTCCTCGGTGCCGGAATCTTCCTTGGTCAAGGCAAACGACTCGTCCAATGAGTACGTGCCGGGAGCGATTTCGACAACGACACCGTCGGCCGGCAGGTCGGCGTCCTGCCTAAGCCGGCGAACCTCATCCCGAGCGCGTGTGAGGGTGCGAAAGGGCCCGTCATTGCCGGAGGCAGCGCGAATGGCCTTCGTGCCGGACCAGGCATCGTTGCCGTTTGCAGCCACGTGAAGACGGGCCGATTGGGCGACAGCGATTCCTGTCCATGGCAAAGCGATCAAGATTCCGAAGATTATGAACTGTGAACGCATGCCGGCTCCTTTGTCAGCGAGTTCCTTTGGCCAGGCAAAGAGAATATTCTATCCGGGATTTCCCAGCATGGGCAAACGCCCTATCCGGCCGAAAATGGCGTGCGGCGCACTGTGATCAGCAAAGGGAGGAATACGACGATGAAAGGTCAATGCCCTTATAGTTGCCCATGGAGCCCAGCGGGAACTTCCGAGCGTCTGCTGCGGGTGCCATCCCGCAGCTCAGAGCGTCAGTCGCTCGAGAACGGTTCCGAATGGTCGTTGCCACGGGCAGCTTGCCCGTGGTGGGCCCCGCGCACGTTGATGC
>CAYNDU010000391.1:0-5951 GCA_964395615.1 uncultured Pirellulaceae bacterium
TGGGTTGAGAATCGGAGGAGTGAGGCTTAGACTTAGGCCGCTTCGCGGCGGTCACTCCGTCGGTGTATTGCCCGGGCGATGAGTGACTTACCTGTGCCACTTTCACCGGTCAAGAGGATCGTCGCTCGTGTGCCGGCGATGCTCTCAATCATGTCAAAGACGCGTTGCATGCGCCGGTCGTGCCCGATGATATTATCCAACCCGAATCGCATGTCCAGCTGTTGCTTGAGTTGCTGATTCTCCGCCAGCACGCGCTGCTGCGAAAGAACTCGATCGATGGCCATCTCCAGTTCTTGATCGATCAGAGGCTTGGTCAGCAGATCGAAAGCACCCTCACGAATCGCCTCGACTCCGGTCTCGATCGTACCGTATCCGGTAATCAGGATTACCGGGAGGCCGGGTAAGTTCTTCCTGCAGTGCTGCAGCAACTCGAAGCCGTCCCCATCCTGTAATCTCACGTCAGACAGCACCAGATCAAACGATTGTTGACCCAGCACCTCCAGAGCCGTTTGAAGGTTATCCGCTCCTGTGACCGCGTAACCCTGGTCCTCCAGCCATTCGACCATCGAATCGAGCAGGTGCCGATCGTCGTCAACAAGTAGTAGCGTGGCTCTGGTCATCGTCGTCGACCCTCTGGCTCGGCGTCGGATCCTCGACCAGTCAACTCGACGGGTCCGGACCCAAACGGCATCGGATGTCGCAAAATCGACACGGTTACGCACACACGTGTCGTAGAATATCTACGTTACCGCTCGGCTGCCGTCAAAGATCATGGGACAATTTCGCCTCGACCACCAAGGGCACCATTGCCCCGACGCTCCACTGGCCGTTGCCGCTCTTCTCATCCCCCAGACCCAAAGCCCCGCCGAATTTCTCGAGCGATTTCCGGTCGATCGGGCCGATTGGGCCGAGGGACCCGCCGATGAAGGGGCTTTCGCACTTCAGCCGATCCCGCCCAGGCCCTACAGGTCCTCCAATGCCCCCGATCGATCGAACGAATCCCCCGCAATCTGGGGAATCCGTCCTGGTCAAGACAACGATGCCGACTAGACTAAGAGGTTGGTGCGTTCGCCACGCAAGGGCCGACCTACGGATTGTGCGACCCGCATGGGCTTGATAGACATGTTGGTCTAGATCGATGTGATTCGATCAACAAGCTCCCGACAAACGTTTTGGGGCAAGCACGGCTTGTTCTGCCACCTCTGAAGCTTGCCGGTTAAGGACGATTCAGGGCGGCGGAATTCCGTGCAGTTGCGTCGGGGCCCGGCGAAAGTGCGGACGTTAGAACTGGGACATGGGACACCATGTTTCGAATCAGGTGGGGCACATGGAGTTAACGGGAATGAGCATATCTGTTCTAGTTGCAGACGATCACGAGGTGGTGCGCAGCGGTCTGGCTCAGCTGCTAGCGGATTCCGAGATCGAGATCGTTGGTGAAGCAGAGAACGGAGAGCAGGCAATTGAGCAGACCAAGGTTCACAATCCGGACGTTGTCCTGATGGACATTCGCATGCCGGAAGGTGACGGCTTGGCAGCGCTCGAGAAGATTCGTCAGGAGCATCCGGACGTTCGGATCGTCATGTTGTCGACCTACAACAATCCAACGTACGTTGCGCGGAGCGTGGCGTTGGGCGCGGCCGATTACGTGTTGAAGGACTCGCCCCGCGAAACGCTTATCGAAGCCATCACTCGTGCAGCCGCCGGTGATACGCCGAGCGAGGAGAGCATCTTGCGCCAGGTCAAGTCGACGATGAGTCGGCGCAAAGACCAGATCGATCGAACGGAGATCCCGCTGACCAATCGGGAATTACAGGTGCTGCGCCACGTAGCGTTGGGCCTGAGCAACCGGGAGATCGGCCGATCGTTGGGGATCAGCATCGAGACGGTCAAAGAGCACGTGCAGAACATCCTGCGCAAGATCGACGCCACGGATCGTACCCAGGCCGCCGTCTGGGCGATTAAGAAAGGCCTCGCCTGACCGTGCGATAACGAGTGAGAAGCGTGAGTCGATCGAGGGTTCGCCGACGTACGTGCCAACGTGCGTCGGTAGAGGAACGTGTGCGCAAACTCCCCTCTTATCACGGCGCCCCCTATCACGGCGGTTCACCCGGCTCGCGGATGGGCCTTTTCGTAGGCCCGGCGCAAGCCGGCCGTGCTGACGTGTGTGTAGATTTGTGTTGTCACCAGACTCTTGTGACCCAACAACTCTTGCACGCTGCGAATATCGGCCCCTCGATCGAGCAAGTGGGTCGCGAAACTGTGGCGCAAAGTGTGGGGGGACGTGCGCAGATCCAGGCCCGTTTGTTTGAGGTACTTCTCCAACATGCGGGCCACGCTGCGGGTGCTGAGCCGAGTCCCCAGCTTGTTGACAAAAACGGGGCGTTGATCGCCGAGTCGAGGTGACAACGTGCGCCGCGCGAGCCAGCGGCGAAGGGCGCGTTGGGCATAACTCCCAACCGGTGCCAGGCGCTCGCGTCGACCCTTGCCCCGAACACGCAACAGGCCGGCCTCGAGCTGCAAATCCTCATCATCCAGAGCGACCAGTTCGCTCACGCGCAGGCCGGCCGAATAGGTCGTCTCGAGTATCGCCCGGTCACGAAGCCCAAGCGCTTGGTCCGCACGGGGCGCTCGAAGCAAACGACTGATTTCACGCGTGCTAAGAAAATGCGGCAGCTTGTGATCCGGACGAGGATTGCGCAACGGCTTGGCCGGATTCTGGGTCGCCAGACCCTCTCGCTGCGCAAATCGAAAGAAGCTGCGCAGCGCGGCCAGGTGACGAGCGACCGTGCTCTTCGCATACCCGGCTTGATGAAGGGCCGCCACGTACTGGCGGAGCGCGATCGGAGTGAGCTGATCCGGGCGAGGTGCGTCACGCTGCTCCTCACCGTCCCCAACCAGATACTCGATGAACGTCGCGAGATCCTCGCGGTACGACTTGATGGTCAGCGGCGAGGCATTGCGTTCGACTTGCAGATACCGCAAGAAACGCATCGTCGCGTCGCGCATCGGTCAGCCGTCCAGTTCGTCGGCGCCCAGGTTGTCGGTCGCCTGAGGCAAATGGAACCTCGGAGCGAGAGCTTGTTCAGCTCCTCGTGCGACGACCTGACGAATTTTCTGGCTCAATACGGCCGCGTCGTACCAGGTGAAGCTCAGTTCCGGGTTCGATGCGTAACGTCCTAGCGTCCGCAACGTCTCGGAACGTTTCTGATCGTCGAAGAGAAAAATATATCGCTCCTCGCCTTTTACCAAGGCCAGAACGTTGATGTCCTTGCTCACCTCAAGTGGTCTCCATCTGGGCGGCGACAGTCACTCCATTGATTGCCGGTCGAGCAAACTCATTTGCGACCGGTCCCTATGTCATATCGGCCGATCGGCCACCGCCACACCACTCGCGTTTTGCCCGCTCCGCCACGGGCCGCCAGAGTTTCCGTTATGTGCAGATGGCAACAGAATCGAATAAAGTCTTCCCCTCTAAGGAGATAGCCCTGCCACCCCCCATACCGTGCTTCGTCGCGGAAATAGAAATACTGCTCCAACCGCTCCGTGAACTGCTGGTCTTTGCCGTCATATAGCCGGGTGTGACTCATGACCGGGTCGAATTGAGGCCGAAAGGGCGGACGCTCGGCGGCCGGCGGCGGAGGCACAAATCCGCGGGGATCGGGCCAGTCGGGGGGTAACTGCGGACCGAGCGTACCGGGCGTTCCCTGTCCCCCGTCGACCGGTTCCATTTCCGAGCCCGCCGGCAGGCGAGTCTCGGAGGGCGGTGCCTTCGACGCGCCGCCATCGGCATCGGGCTGCAATGGCTTAGACGCTCCGATTCCCTCGGTACCCTCGGCAGGGCCGACCTCTGAAGAAGATTGCTGGTGGGCCGGTCGAACCGACGGGTCGGTCCGGCTCCCTGAGCGTGAATCCAGGCCATCGGGCACGTCGGGCGTCTGAGTCCGTAGTTGCTCACGGGCCAACGCAAATTCCGCCTCGAAGAGCAGCGAGTCGGGTATGTACTCCTCGTCGGGCGTTCCCCAGGGCAGACCGTATCCGGCCGGTATGGGGTGATAGGTAGGATTGGCGGCAAACCAGTCGACCGTCAGACCGATCCGAGGCGGATAATAGGGCGAATAGTCGGTGACCGCGCCACGAATCACGACGTCCACACCGAGCCGTCGAGCCAGCTGCTGAAAATCGGTCGCACCATCAATGGTCACGCGATTCGCTTCCAACGCCCGTTTCACAACGCCGGGTGGCATCACTTCAAAACCGGGGATCTTCTGCAATTCCGTGTAGTACGCCTCCGCCACCTCGTCCTGGTTAATCGTAGGCTCGGTCGAGAGATTAAAAAACGGCAGGATGGCAACTCTGTGAAGTTGGGGGAACGGGTTGTGGTACTGGGGTTCGTGGCGAACTTCCGGTATCACCGCGCATCCGCTGCTCATCGCAACGATACTTAACAGGATCAGGCCGAGCGAACGCATGGCGAAACATCACCGATCATGTGTGAATTCCCCCTTCACCCATGAGATGCATGGACGCATCGCGCCGTGCATAACGACCCTCTTATCGGCAAAATCTGTGCAATCCCTTTATTTTATCATTGGCCAATCTGAAAAAGTTTCGGATTCGGTCGGAAGCGGGGACCCGGGCCGGTCAGCACAATTCGCTCAGCCCGGTCAGCCCAACCGGTTCACGGCACGCATACGGCTCGCCGTATCGCCGTCCGATTCGCTGCCCCCAGTAGGCCGCGTTGATCCGGAACTGCTCGAGGAGGGGCGGATCAAGGCCGTCACGACCGACGACGAACTGGCTCTGGTAACAAGTGATCGACGCCAATTTGGCCTCCCAAACCTCTGAAATATCGAGCACGAAACTGGGGTCGATGTTCTGTCGCAGGTGAATGCAGTAGTAGTGAAAGACGCGTTGCGGATGGTACGGATCGCCGGCCAACGGGCTTTTCGTCAACTTGGCCCAGAATCGAGCCGCTTCGATCAGCTCGGTTGCCGCAACGTGATCCGGATGCGCATCGACCCAGTAGGGCGCCAGCAGCCAGTTCGGGCGTGTGCGCCGAATCGCCTCGGCAACCTTTGCACGCGCTTCGAGCGTGTGCTGGAGTGACCGGTTGGGCAATCCCAGGTTTTCCCGCCAGTCAATTTGAAGCTGTCGGCTAGCCGCCTCGGTCTCGGCGTGCCTCAACTCGGGCGTTCCGTGCGGCGTCGGCTCACCATCGGTCAGGTCAAGTATGCCCACTCGACGCCCCGCCTGCTTCAGTTTCAGGATCAAACCGGCAGCACCCAGTTCGGCGTCGTCCGGGTGCGGGGCAATCACAAGACAATCGAGCATGGCAATCGCTTTCGGTGATTCAGAGAACACAGTGGTCCGATACAGACGAACTCCAACGGGCTTCGACAAGTATGGCGTGCGGAGGTAGGGCGGACCAGCCAGGGACCCGATCAATGGATCCGTGGCCGAGTAGCATGTCGTGTGCGACGTAGGGGCGCGCCGGAGTGGTGCCTCGTAACAGGCGCACGTCGCCCGTATTGCCAAATGGGCCCGGTGATGCCCCCTTTTGGCCGCGAAGCTGTTGGACTCCAGAGCCCTCGGCCGCCGCAAACAACGGCGCCACCGGACGTCACGCGCCACCGGACGTCACGGCCCACCCTCACCGTGTCACCTCGTAAGCCGAACGCGTTTCACAATGAAAACGCATCCATTTCGTATCGCCTTCTTGTCCGTTTAACGGGAGCCGTCCCCTGCTCGGTTGGGGTGCAGGAACGGACTTTTTTTAGGTGGACGTATTCAGCGCGATTTTGACGTTCGGGCGATTGGGATTCCCTGGGTGTTCTTCCAGGTGTTTCCGTAGTCGGTCGTCGTCGCACAAAGGGGCGACATCAATGTCGCACAGAGCGGCGACATCAATAGGGAGAATCTCCTCGGGGCTCGCTCGCGACATGCTGGCCCAA
>CAYNDU010000392.1:0-5940 GCA_964395615.1 uncultured Pirellulaceae bacterium
TTTGGCAAATTACCGAGTTATACGGCTTACCGAGTTATACGGCGCGAGTCCCATATCACCGACTGTTGGAATCTCCAGTGAACACCTTGCTCAGCCCAACCGCTACGGAAGCTCGTTCCTGCACCTGCCGACCTTTTGCTGCCCGAAAGAGATTGACGCACCCGGCCGACTAGCCGACAATAGGCGGTGACACGAGCGCGGGACGTTCTTGCATGATATGCTGCGAACGATTGCGTGCCCGCGGACCCGCCAAAGACCCTGCGTCGTCGATGACAAACGTTGCTTTAGTGGCGCGGTCAGCCCACTGAATCGGGAGACAAACATGAGTAGGTCGTTTTTTTATGCGGTACTCGGCGTAGCTCTGTTCTCCGGTCCGTCGTCGGCAGACGAATCGGTCGCTCAACGTTTAGGTCCCGAGGGTCAGGATCTCCTGCGGCGGTCGCCGATCTTGTTCGTGGTGCGGCATCAATACCAGTCGGACCATCACAACACGGCTACACTGTTTCAGAACGGAGAGATCAACGCCGGCAAGTTTCAGCCGGGTAGTTCACTGCGAATCATCGATTTTGGTTTGGGTGGCCGGGTCACGACGTTGCTCGACGCTCCGCAGGGCGTGATTCGAGATCCGGACGTCAGTTTCAACGGGCGTCGCGTATTGTTTTCCATGAGGAAGAACGCGGCCGATGACTATCACATTTATGAGATCCGGGCGGATGGGAGCGGGCTGCGGCAAGTGACATCAGGTTCCGGCGTTTCGGATATCGATCCCATCTACTTGCCAAGCGGTCGCATCCTGTTTGGTTCGACGCGCGAACCGAAGTACTGTATGTGCAATCGTCACATCATGTGCAACCTGTTTACGATGGCCTCCGACGGTTCAGATATCGAGCAGATTGGGCACAGCACGTTGTTCGAGGGGCATCCTTCTCTATTGCCCGACGGACGCGTGTTGTACGATCGCTGGGAATACGTGGATCGGAATTTTGGTGATGCTCAAGGAGCGTGGGTCTGCCGACCGGACGGGACGAACCACGCAATTTTCTGGGGTAATAACACGAATTCGCCGGGTGCTGTTCTCGATAATCGGGCGGTTCCCGGAACCGGCCTCTTCATTTGCACGTTCTCATCCTGTCACGATCGACCGTGGGGCGCCCTGGCACTGGTCGATCGGAGCCGAGGCATTGACGGGAGCGCGCCCGTTTTGCGTACCTGGCCCGACTCGGCGATCGAACTGATAGGAAAGGGAAACTACGACACGTTCAAGAAGGTCAAAATCAAGTACGAAGATCCTTACCCTCTGTCGGACCGGGCGTTCGTATGTGCCCGCATGACGGGGCAGGGCGACGAGACAGGGATCTACTGGATCGATCTGAGCGGTCGTGAGGTGTTGTTGCATGCCGAATCACCCGGCTGTTTTGATCCGATGCCGTTGGCTCCGCGCTCGCGCCCACCGCAGATTCCGACCCGGGTCACTCGACAACAGTCCGTTGGTTACTTCTATGTTGCCGATGTCTATCGAGGTATCGGAATGGAGGCCGTTGATCCGGGGGAAGTGAAGTACCTGCGAGTGGTTGAATCTCCGGAGAAGCGATACTGGACTCAAACCGCCTGGAATGGAGGGACGGGGACCCAGGCACCGGCGATGGCCTGGGACGATTTCAGCAATAAACGGATCCTCGGAACCGTGCCCGTGGAGGAGGACGGGAGCGTCTACTTCGAGGTACCGGCCAATCGATTCGTCTATTTTCAGTTGCTCGACGCACAGAAGATGATGGTCCATTCGATGCGGAGTGGCACGATTGTACGGCCGGGTGAAACGATCGGCTGCGTAGGATGTCATGAAGCTCGCCACAACACACTGGCCGTCGATCGGCATTTCACGGCGATGCAGAAGGCAGCCAGGAAATTGCGACCCTGGTACGGACCGGAGCGGAATTTCAACTTCCTGACGGAGGTCCAGCCCGTCTTTGATCAGGCCTGCGCCGGATGCCACAATTACGGAACTGCGGCCGGCGAACGTTTGAATCTTGCCGGTGATCTTGGCCCGGTCTTCAATGTTTCGTACTCCGAATTGCGCCGCAAGAAGTTCGTGCGGGTGCCGGGTGCAGGGCCGTTCCAGCTCATGGCCCCCAAGAGTTGGGGCTCGCACACCAGCCCGCTGGTGGACGTTTTGCTGCACGGGCATGAGAATCGAGAAATCGATGGGAAGGTGCAGTTTGATCGTGAGGCGTTTGAACGGATCGTTACCTGGATAGACATCAATGCACCCTATTACCCCGAGTATGCCAGCAGTTTTCGGGAGAATGAATACGGTCGATCACCGCTCTCCAAAAAACAACAGAAGCGACTGAATCAGCTGGCCGGGTCGACCGACGCCAATTTTACGCGACCGGAACTCAGCCCCTGCCTGTCAAAGATCCCCGATCGGCGGAGCTCGGCTTACGGTGAAGCACTCGAGATTATTGAAAGCGGTCGGCGGGCACTGAAACAACGTCCTCGCGCTGATATGCCGGGATTTCGGCTGTCGAGCGACATCGAGATCGCTCAACAGGCCAAGTACGAACGGCTGACCGGCAAAGTGTCCCCTGAAGTACGTCCGAAGTCTGAATCACCTGCCGATGTCAGTCAGCACTGACCCTGTGCAGGTCGTCCAGCTTGTTCTGGAGGACGGCCAGTACGGACGGGTCGGCCTGTACCGGATCCGTTCGGAGAAGTTGTTGACCCCTGGAATCGTATAGGAAAAGGGTCGGTGTCACGGTGACTTCTTGTTGCCGAGCGAACCAGGGAGCCGAATAGAGCGGGAACGTGATGCGACCGCCCGTGTTCTCATCGAACGTCTTGGCGGCTTCGGCCGAGTCGTCCATTCCCAGGCCGAGTATCTCGATTCCCTGGGCGTTCCACATAAGCCGTTTTTCAGTCAATTCCAAAGCCTCGGTCATGCAGGGGCCACAAGCCTCCGCGAAAACCTGCACGACGATCCAGCGAGCTCCGGTGGCCCGAATCGTCGAATCGAAAGCGGATTCTTCCAGCCGAGTGCCCGGGGCAACGACGGTCCCCTTCGTGGCGGAAGACTGCCTTTGGGCCGAGTCATTTGTCGACCGGCCGTCGGGCGAGGCTTTGCGATCCGGCCGGTCGGTGGTGGAATTCTCGGAATAGCAACCGGATAGTATAGCGGCCACGGCCAGGAACAGGCCGGCGCCGGCCGTTCGAACACGATGCATGGATCGGACGATCCTTTCTCGCCAATGTTGTGGACCGTGTCACGGGCAGTTGTCGGACAGTTCTTTGACTTTGGTCAGAGTTTCTGACGCGGACGGTCGGTCCATAAAATTTCTGCGCCCGGTACCAATGTGGCTCGAGCGGAGAATGCCGCGCTTATCGATCACAAACGTGCCCGGTGTGTTGGAGGTGTCACTGTGGATTCGCATCTGAAACGCTACGCCGTACAACGAACTGACCCAGAACGCCGGATCAGCCAGCACGGCCAACTCGCCGCCGGCTCGGTCGGTCCACCATTGGGTGCGGCATCGTTCGTGAGGAACGACGAGGAATACTTGTGCGTCAGCAGTGTCGAAGTCGGTCAAGCTGGAACTCAGCTTGCGGGTTTGACCCAGGCAGACCGGTCAGCCATCGCCGTAGATGAAGACGAGGACAACAGACTTCTTTCCCCTAAAGTCGGACAGGGTCCACGCTTTACCTCGGGAATCTTTGAGTGTGAAGTTGGGCGCCGGTTGACCGATAGCGGCCGACCCGATCGTTGTTGTATCGACGTTGGACAGCTGTTCGACAACGTCATCCTCCAACGCGATATCTCTCGATAACGCCTTAGAGATATGGAGTAACACGTCTCCGTTCCGGACGTTCTTCTGCGCTGTCCGAAGCGCCTTTAATCCAGCCTCGTCCTGTATTTGGCCCAGAGCGTCGGCTGCCAACACGGCCACCGGCGATTGAGGGTCGTCGAGCAAGCGTATCAACTGTGGAACAGCCTCGCGAGCCTGCAGCAGACCCAACGCCCGAGCGGCCATCGCTCGGACTTGAAAACTGGATGACTCGCAGGCGGAGCGTAGATCGGGAATTGCCTCATCGCCGAGCGCCACAAGTTCTTTCAAGGTAAGCGCATAGGACCGCCAGCTCTTGATGTCCGAGTCGGTGCGGTACGGAGTGCGCTCGTCCGGCCAGGACGATGAAAACCGTTTCAACCATTGACTTGCACCGACTTTTCCTTCTGGATCCGCGGCATCGCTCGGCCGAACCGTTCCCAAGGAAGTCGTGAGCACGAGCAGGACAATAAGCAAACGTGGATTCATTACCGTCTCCCGAAGCGAAAGGAATCAGGCGCGTATTTCGCACCGAAGGGCACCATCGAACTTCCCGTCGACAATCCTAGGTGTATGGAAACCCCGGGTCAAGCATTGAGCCGGTTCGAGCCGCGGAGCATGCCACGTGCCCGACGGCCCCATGTTGGCCTGAGTACATCTTACAATTGTTCCAATAGCAGATTCTTGAGATCTTGCATCGGAAGGACGCCTCGTACATCGCAGGGCCAACTGGTCAGCAGCATTGGCCGATGAACGTCATCGGTGGGAATCCGACCGTGGGAACCGCCAACCATCGACATGTCGCCGCTGATCACATCGAAGGGCGCCCGAATTCCCAACATCTTCTGCGCAAGTCGCTTGGCCAGATGGATTTTGCCCTTGATTCCCGGTATCAGGAACAACTCGGTTGGGTCCCAGCCGGGTTTCGCGTGGATGGCAACGCACCGAGCGAAGTCGGGCGCCCGGGACTCGTCCAGCCAGTACGGATACGCGAACCAGCAACCGGGCTCGGCAATCACAAACAGTTCGCCAGAGCGTGGATGAGCCAGACCGTGTGCCTCAATCTGCGCGGCATCCAAAACGCGCTCGACTCCGTCGAGTTGTTCGAGCAGTTGTTTCACACGGGAGAGGACCGCTGGATCTCGCACGTATATGTGCGCCGTCTGCTGATCGCAAACGGCAAACGCCGCGGATGCACCCGGTTCAAGGAGCTCGCCGTTTTCAGCATGCTGCACCACCAGAAAACCGGCTTGGCGCAGAGCCCGATTTGGAAAAACGGCTTGAGAGACCGGCTCAAAGGCGTAGTCGGACATTACGACAACCTGCATGGAGCGCGATTGGGCCGTTTCAATGAGTCGGCCTACTTCCGCGTCCATGTCGGTCAGAGCTTGACGGCCGGCGAGAGATTCCGGACCAAATCGCTGATGGTCGTAATCCAGATGCGGTATGTAAGTGAGCAGTAGGTTGAAACGATCTTGTTCGATAAGGTCCTGAGTGGCATTTGCAATCCAGCGCGTCGATTCAATGTTCGCGGCCGGCCCCCAGAACCGGAAGAGCGGAAATGGTCCATGCCGCTCGATGAGCTCACCTCTGATCGCGCCCGGTTCGGTGTAGATGTCAGGCGATTTCCTTCCATCGGCCCAGTAGGTAGGGCGTTCCATCACATTGATATCGCTCGACCCGTGGGCCGCATACCGCCAGAACAGATTTGCACATGTGAAATTCGGATTCTTGACTCGCGCCGCCTCCCATAGTGTCTGGCCGGTGATCAAGTGGGCGCTGCGCTGCCAGTTAAGGACCAGGCCGAGTTCGCGAAAGTACCAACCGTTGGAGACGATTCCGTGTTGGGCTGGAGGGGACCCGGTCAGAAACGTCGCTTGCGACGAACTGGTCAACGCGGGAACAGGAGGCTGCACCGGGATCACTCCACTTCCTGTTTCGGCTAGTCGAGACAGGTTGGGAGTCAACGGGCCCACGGCCGTGGCATTCAACCCGGCAATGTTGATGATCAGAAGTTTGTGCGGCATGGAGGATCTGTGCGGTACATTCGACGAACCATTTGTCAGTGGTTCCGGTCTGTTCAAGCGGTGCGACGGCGCTGCCGGTGTGGCAGCGATTGCAG
>CAYNDU010000393.1:0-3999 GCA_964395615.1 uncultured Pirellulaceae bacterium
GATTAGGAAGTAGGCAGCCGTTCACGGCCTTGGCTGTGAACGGTTACAAAAAAAAACGAGTCCGTTCCTGCACCCCGAAACCGATCCGAGACCAATACGGGCGGTCGTTGGCAACTCATGCCGGATCACACCCGTCATCCCTGACAACACAGAGGCAATTACGTGGCTCCTCATTGGATGATCGGCCCCACGAAGACCCCCATTTGGGAGGTGACAGGTGCTTGCACTGACGGCTGCGAACCGAAACACTACCGGTAGATCATTTTGCCTTGACGGGTGAAAGCCAAGCGCCGGAAGCTCTCCATCACGATCGTTCCTACAGGAGATTCTCGTATGCAATCCTGCTCTTTGAAATGCCTGGTTTTGGTGACCTTGCTGGTACCGTTCGTCACCCACACGACCCAAGCTGTCGGCGACGATATCGATGCGGCGGCTCGACTGGCGAAGTATGCAACGGTGCGACTCACTGCCGATGTCGGGTCGCTGACACCTGCCGAACGCGCGATGCTGCCGCACCTGATCGAGGCGGCCCGCCAGATGAACAACATCTTCTGGCAGCAGGCCTACGGCAACGGGCGGCAGCTCTTGTCAAAGACGGACAATCGAGACCTCAGGCGACTGCTCCAGATCAACTATGGACCCTGGGACCGACTGGACGACAATTGTCCCTTGGTAGCCGGAATGAAGGCAAAGCCGGCGGGCGCCAATTTCTATCCACCGAACCTGACCCGCGAGGATTTTAACGCGTTTCTCTCAGAACAACCGGAACGAACGGCCGAATTCAAGAGCCTCTACACGATGGTTCGGCGGGGAGAACAGGGCAAGTTGCGCGCCGTACCGTATCACCAGTTCTTTTCCCAGCCGCTCAAGCGCGCGTCGGATGAACTACGAAAGGCGGCCGAGCTGGCCGAGAACAGCCAGCTGAAACACTATTTGGAATTGAGAGCATCCGCACTGCTGAGCGACCAGTACCAGGCGAGCGACATCGCGTGGTTGGACATGAAGACGAACCGTCTGGACATCGTGATTGGCCCCATCGAGACGTATGAAGACCAATTGTTCGGCTACAAGGCGGCAAACGAAGCCTATGTACTGATTAAGGATGAACAATGGAGCCGGCAGCTCAGTCGCTACGCCAGCATGCTTCCTTCATTACAACGCAGTCTTCCGGTCCCGGAGGCGTATAAGAAGGAAACACCGGGTACCGATTCGGATCTAAACGCCTACGACGTCATTTTCTACGCCGGCGATGCCAATGCCGGCTCCAAGACGATTGCCATTAACTTGCCGAATGACGAAGAGGTGCAACTGACCAAGGGCACTCGCCGCCTGCAACTGAAAAACGCCATGCGCGCGAAATTCGACCGGATCATGCTTCCGATCGCCAAGAGTCTGCTGGTGCCCGAGCAGGTGGATCACGTGACGTTTGACGCGTTTTTTGCCAATACAATGTTCCACGAAGTTGCGCATGGTCTGGGCATCAAGAATACACTCAACGGCCGTGGCACGGTTCGTTCGTCAATGCGAGAGATGAGCTCGACGCTGGAAGAAGGCAAGGCGGACGTGTTGGGCCTTTACCTCGTATCCAAATTACGGAAGGACGGCGTCTTTGAAGGGGGCCAGATGTTGGACCATTATGTTACATTCGTGGCCAGCATCTTTCGCTCGATCCGATTCGGTGCCAGCAGTGCGCACGGTCGTGCCAACCTGATTCGATTCAACTATTTCGCCGAGAAGGGTGCCTTCGAACGCACTGCAAATGGTCACTATCGAATTGATCCAGAGAAGACGGCGTCGGCCATGACCAGTTTGAGCGAACGAATTTTGCGTCTTCAAGGGGATGGTGATTACGAGGGCGCGAAGGAATTCCTGGAAACGTACGGAGAGGTTGGACCGTCGCTCGACGCCGACCTCCAACGGCTCGAATCCCATAAGATTCCGGTCGATGTCGTCTTCCAGCAAGGAGCCAAGGTGCTTGGCCTGTAGGGCCGAGCCGAAGTGTTCGTAGGACTTCGGTGGACTTGAGCACCTACGCCTATACGAACTCTCGCACGATCTCCGGGCGAGGGCGAGGAATCACCACCTTTTCGACCAACAGGCCCTTCCGTTCGATCACAGCGGCACCGACCGTGGTCGCTTCCTCAACGGCGGCAACGTCCCCAGTGAAGGAGACAAAGCCCTTGCCGCCAATCGCCATCGCCAGGTGGATGGTGACGAACTGAATGGGAGCCGCCTTGATCGCCGCGTCGGAAGCCTCGATTACCGAGGCGATCGTAAATCCTTCGATCACGCCGAGCGCCTTGAGTTCGGGCAGGTGTTCCACTCCACTGATCGCGGGAAACACGGCCGGATGAACATTGGGAATGACAAAATGATCCACAACCGTGTGGGCCCCGGCCACAACGCCGGCATCAATGCTCGCCTGAACCGCGTCCACGTCTCCACCGATCAGGACCACGTACTTGCCCGGACAAATCGTCCGATTCAAAACGATTTCCACATCGGCGGCCTTCAAAATCGTATCGGCAATGGAGAATCCCATCGCAATGCTGGAGGTCTCGACAATGCCGATTGCGGCGCCCTTTTTCATATCCTGAGCCTCTACAAGTTGATTACCGGCAGCCTGTGGTTCAGCTAGCTCGCCGTGATTTCGATACGTTTTGCGTTCACCGAGGTGACTCGTCCGTCCAGACTGGCATGCACGGGACAACCAAGTTGATCAGCGGGAACCGAACCTATTTCCTGGCCACATTGGACACGGTCACCTTCGGCAACGATCGGCTCGGCTGGTCGGCCGATATGCGTATCCAACGGCACCTGAACGCGATTCGGTGTCCAGTCACGTTCCACAAACGGAGCTTTGCGATCGTAAGGAACCAGGCCCAGTCGTCGATAGAGTGTCTTGATGGGGATTTCGCGCCCGTGTCGTGCCGGATGAGGGGGCCGAAATAATTCGTCCAACTCCGAATCCGAGCGACTCTGCTTGTTTTCCCGCAGCAACGCCTTTGCGTCGACACAGATGTTCTTGGGATCCAGCATCTCGGGACAGGCAATCAGCGAACAGACGTTGCATTCACAACAGTACTGTGCCCACAGACTGCCTCGGTCCTTCGCCTCGCCGGTCATCAACAATGTGCGCATCACTCGATGCGGTTCGATCGGGTAGCCCAGGATGTATCGCGGGCATAGCTCGGTACACAACGAACATTGGTCACATTGACCATGACCAATCCGTTGATAGGTCTCGCGGGACGCCGTCTTGCGGCGCACCAGGTAGTGATCAGCGGGAAGCACGATCAAGCCGGCCGTCGTCTTTGTTACCGGTTGAGCCGAGTCGCCGGCAACGCTCCCCATCATCACACCGCTGAGCAGAATCACCGGGTCATGAATCGTGCATCCCCCGGCCGCCTTCAAGCAGTCGGCCAGCGATGTGCCAATCGGGACGGTTGTCGTGTGCGGGTTGGCGACGGCCCCCGTGATGGTCATGTACTTGTCAATGACCGGTTGATCTTCGAGCGCTTTTCCGATGTTGATAATCGTCTCGACATTATCAACCACGCAGTCAACGTCTAATGGGAGTCCGCCCGGGGGGATCTGCCGCCCCGTGATCTCATACACCAGAACATATTCGTCACCGGCCGGATAGACATCTTCGTAAACGAGCTCTTCGTAGCCTTTGCCACGAAGCTGCGGTCGAAGCTCAGCCAGAATGTCCTCGTTCTTGCGCTTAACCGCCACCGTCACTCGACTTGCGGACGTACATTCCTGCATCGAACCCAAACCGCGAATCATCGCGGCCGAATCGCGAATCATCGCCTCGCGGTCCTTCTGCAGCAGCGGTTCACATTCCGCCCCGTTCACGATGATGTGTCCAACCGTCGCTTGCAGCTTCCTGTAGGTTGGGAAGCCGGCACCGCCGGCACCTACAACGCCCGCCGCACGTACTCGTTCTAAACTAGCGTTTTCCGACACCGTCGTCCCATCCTCCTGGCCGCCTGT
>CAYNDU010000393.1:4099-5937 GCA_964395615.1 uncultured Pirellulaceae bacterium
CTGGCCGCCTGTACTGGCCGCCTGTCGACCTACGAATCAACGACCCCGATCTCGCCTCAGCGTCCCGCCAGACGCGGGTAAACACCTCGCACGTCCAACTCATCGCCCATTTCACGCTGTAATTCAAGTAGCGTGCGGAACAGCCGGCGGAGCGTCTCCCGATATGGACGGCCCTCCGCCAGGTTGTGCATCTCGTGCGGATCGTCTTTCAGATTAAACAATAGCACCTTGCGGATGTCAGGGTAGAGGATCATCTTGAAGTCGCCAACCGTTACCATCCGCTGAACCGTTCGATAGGCACCGTACACCGCGTCGTAATGTGCTACCTTCCGACCTCGCATCATCGGCAACAAACTCTTGAATTCCACATGTGCCGGTTTTTCGACTCCTGCTAATTCCAACGTTGTAGGCATGATGTCCTGAAGATAGATCGGCGTCTCGTTGCGAGTTCCTTTCGCCACCCCTGGGCCTACAACCATGAACGGCATGCGAACACTATGATCAAAGAGGTTCTGCTTGCCCATCAGGCCGTGCTGGCCACAGGCCAGACCGTGATCGGCAGAAAAGAAAATGTATGTATTGTCGGCCTTTCCCGTCGCTTCCAACGCGTCCAGGATCCTGCCCACCTGGGCGTCCATGTGAGTGATGATCGCGTAGTACTCCTGGCGATTGACCTTGACGGCATACGGCGTGCGAGGGAACGGTGCCAATTTCTCGTCACGCAGAGTCGGACCGCATCCCATGCCATTCTGGAATGGGTATTCCGGCAGGAAGTTGATGGGTAACTCGATCGACTCAAGAGGATACCGGTCAACGAACGCCTTGGGGGACTGACGTGGGTCGTGAGGAGCATTGAACGCCAGGTACATGAAGAACGGCTTCTCCGACTTGGCCGCCGTCTTCAAGTAGTCGAGCGCATCATCACCCAAAACCTCGCTCCAGTGCTTTCCTCCCTTCCAGTGCCCCTCGTATGTACGGTCCCACGGCTTCCATACGTCCGGTTGACCCTCAATCGGCCGGTCATAACCCTGTGGCGTCTGGTTCGGCATTCCCGGCCGAACGTGAGTCACGTGATCGAATGCCTTCTCGGCGTTCACCTTAACGTGCCACTTGCCGGTGAAGTACGTGTCATACCCGGCACCACGCAAAATCTCCGACCATAACCGGCCCGCCTGCCGTTCCTTCTCAACACTGCGATCCACCTGCTGCGCATGCCACAAGCTGCGGCCCGTGTTCAACATCGTCCGACTCGCAATGCAAACGGCTCCGGTCCAGGATCCCTGGTTGTAAGAATGCGTGAACACCAGGCCGCTGCGGACCAATCGATCGAGATTCGGAGTTTGAATCTCATCACATCCCAAGGAGTGAACCGTCTGGTAGCACTGGTCGTCCGCAAAGATGAACAAGAGATTCGGGCGCTGATCAGCCGGGCGCTCAGCCGCCCGGACCCCGCCCGTGCCAACAAGCACCACAATCAGGCTGAACAGCCCCAGTCGCCGGAATTCTCGGAGTCTCTCGTGTGACATCGATCGCGCCCTCTGATCCTGTTGCTACCCGATTGAGTACACGTGGTGCGCCCGTCGAACCCCCGTGATACTGTCCGGCCGAACACCACCCGCTTCAAGTATCTTTGTTCCAACGCTGAGAATCAATTCCTAGTACGCTCGTATTGTTTCATTCGCGGACTTCCCGCCACCACCTGAGCAGAATACGTCTCTTCACGTCGTACGGCCGCTCGCGCACCACCGCCTCCCTCACCCATATCCCGCTTGATTCTGATTATCGCCACGCCATCTGACGTGCCCGATCGGTAGGCGCCCGACGGTGTCGAGCCCCAT
>CAYNDU010000394.1:0-5937 GCA_964395615.1 uncultured Pirellulaceae bacterium
CGTTCACGTCCAACAAGAAGATCTTCGCGCGACCCAGATGCGATCGCGTTTGCGCAAGACCAACGTGTTCGCGCTAACGAGTTTGCGCGTGACGTATGGGAAATCGTTCGCAACCGAGGTTGCCGAAACCAGAAGTTTCGTCGCGAGTATCCGATTCCACCCTACACGGCCGACTTCTGTTGTGTCGCCTTTCATCTTTTCTTGGGCCGGAATGCCTCGACCCGTTGCGGGTCGGTCGTCAGGTAGGGCCCCCCCAACAGATCGATGCAATAGGGAATGGCCGGAAACACGGCGTCCAGACATTCGGCAATGGCCTTCGGTTGCCCGGGGAGATTCACCAGTAAACTGGATTCGCAGATGCCGGCCGTTTGCCGCGAGAGAATGGCGGTCGGGACCTTGGTCAACGAGACTTGCCGCATCAATTCGCCAAACCCCGGCATCATTTTTTCGCAGACCGCCTCGGTCGCCTCCGGTGTGATATCGCGTTCGGCCGGTCCCGTCCCGCCGGTCGTAATCACCAGGCAGCACGACTCTTCCTTGACCATCTGCAGGAGAACGCGGATCACCTCATCCCGCTCGTCCGGAACAACCTGAGCACGCGCCTCCCAGTCAGATGTGAGTGCCCGTTCCAGGTACTCGCCAATGGCCGGGCCCCCCCGATCTTCGTACTCGCCCCGGTACGCTCGATCGGAAACGGTCAGGATGCCGATCCGAGCCCGACGGCCTGCATGAGTCGTTGGTTCGTCAGCCATCATCCACCATTCTGGAATCCACCATGCAAGAATCCTCTTTTTCGGCCATGCTTCGGTTTCGCCCGTTAGAATACAGGCATCATGCTTCGGGCTCCAGGGATGTACTTGATTAATGACAGAGAAGGTAACGAGACGATCGACGGTTCCCCGTTCCCAGAGGGCGACGGGGGGACGACTGCGAGCGATTACGATTCGGGCACTCGCCATTCTGGTCGGCCTCTTGCCCCTGCTGCTATGTGAAACCGGTCTGCGACTGGCCGGATGGGGCCGACTTTCGGACTCCGAGGATCCCTACATTGGATTTTCGGACGTCCATTCCCTGTTCCGGCGGAACGAGGCTTCCGGCTACTTCGAAATCGACGACGCGCGACTCGGCTTCTTTCGACCGGATCGATTCAAGATCAAGAAGCCGGCGAACGGCTATCGGGTCTTCTGCCTCGGAGGCTCGACCGTCCAAGGACGTCCCCACGCCATTGAAACGTCCTTTACAACCTGGCTCGAACTTTCACTCAAGGCAGCCGACCCCAGTCGAGAATGGAACGTGGTGAATTGTGGAGGTGTCTCGTATGCCAGCTATCGGTTGGCCCCGATCATGAAAGAACTGCTCGCCTATCAACCCGACCTTTTTATTCTCTACACCGGACAGAATGAGTTTCTCGAGGATCGGACGTATGGCGAAATCAAGCGGGCGCCGACCTGGCTCACGACGATTCATGTCCGACTCACGCGTCTGCGCACGTACAATGCGCTGCGTGCGATGTGGAACCGATTGGCCGATCGGGGGCGGCCACGGAAGTTGGCGCGCCGCCCGCAGCTACCAGCCGAAGTTGACGCGTTACTCGACTATCGCGACGGCCTGGCCGACTATCATCGAGATGACAAATGGCACGACTCAACCGTCCAGCACTATCGATTCAACGTGCTTCGCATGGTTCAGATGGCCCATAGCCACGGATTGCCGATCATCTTGGTGAATCCGGTCACCAACCTCCAAGACACGCCTCCTTTCAAGTTCGCCCATCGTGACGGCCTCTCCCAGAAGAAGAAGGAGGAATTCGAGAGATTGTGGAATCTGGCCAAGCAGCCCGACCGACCGATCGCCCAACGTATTGATTGTCTTCAACAAGCTGTCACGATCGACCGCCGGCACGCGGGCGTGCTCTATCACCTGGGACGATCGTACCTGGCGGCCGGTCAAGTCGCCCAGGCCAAGAGGCTGTTCATCCGTGCCAAGGACGAGGACATCTGCCCGCTGAGAATGGTAGAGCCAATGTACGAAGCCCTCGCACAGGTTGCCGGTCAGACCGATGCCCCGCTGGTTGATGCTCGTCGGCTCTTCGAACAACTCACACCCAATGGAATCCCGGGCAATTCCTGGCTGGTCGATCATGTACACCCTTCGATCCGAGGCCACCAGAAGCTGGCGGAACGTATTTTCCAGGAACTGACCCGCCTGGGGATCGTCACCCCATCGGCCGACTGGAAAACTCGCCGGGATCAAGCCTACCAGGGCAATCTGTCCAGCCTGCCATCCATCTATTACCTGCGTGGGCAACAACGCCTCAAGGGCTTGATCAGCTGGACGAAGGGCCGCGCCCCGAAAATCAAGCCCGGACGAACGGGGACGACGGCCGAGCCCGATCGGTGACGCACCGACCGGCCCCCCGACCTGGCAACCCGTTCGATGTATCCGCCGTTCCTGGCAGGTCACCGTCTCGCCAACGGCCGAAACATCGGGCCGACCCATGCCTCAACGCCGCCCCCGTCACGCGGCTCACGGTCAGAGGTTAGAACATCCGGCCGAAGATTGGGCCGAAACGGGCCAGTAAAAAGAGGTAAAACGCAAAATTTGGTGAATATACGCAACATACCCCCCATCAGGATTTGCAATGATTTGAGCCGAGATTATAATCGGCATCATTGCCCTAATTGTGAACTTATGCGCTCTCTTGATGGGACACCGGCGCCGACGGCATCGAGTTAATGTTTGTTCTCATATGGTGTTACGACTTCCACCGATGCCACATCCGCCGCTCATTCTGCTTTTTGTCAGGGGTTGATACATGACCGTCCGACGTCGTCGATCAGATTCGTCTCGTTCCCGCCGGTTTCGTCAACGTATGCGCGAAGAAGCGCGACAGGACACGGTGCGGCAACTTAAAGTGGAAACACTCGAGGACCGGAGGATGCTGGCCAGCGGGTTGGAGCTCATCTCGGTGCAACCCAACGGGGACGAGTTGTTGCATAACGGAGATGTGCGGCACACCGCACCGACGGAGCTGACGTTTCGTTTTGTTGGCAACCAGTCGATCGATCCAAATACGCTCGACGGGATTCAACTAACGCGAGCCGGTTTGGATGGCGCGCTGGGTGACCCGAACGATGTCGTGATCCAACCCGGGTTCAAAGGACTGGGCGGCGCTTCGAACGAAGTGATCTTACGTTTTGCCGAGTCACTTCCGGACGATTTGTATCAGATCGACATCACGGGCGATGGCGCCGGCGCGTTGATGAACGACCAGGGCGAGCCCTTCAACAATGGCACGAACCTGCAGCTGCAATTCCAATTGGACTTGGGCGCTCAAGTAATCGCGGTTGTCCCGCAACCAATTTCACGGGACGCGAGCGGTCTGGTACAGCGTGCCGATCAGTTGGACGTCTATTTCAACAACGACGACCTGGATCCAAGCGACGCTGTCAATCCGGCGTTGTACAAGCTGATCTACACTTCCGACACGGCCAATAATCAGGACGACACGACGTTCCTGCCGACATCGGTATCTTATGACGCGGTAGCGGACCGCGCCACGCTGACGTTTGCCGATACGATTTCCAACCTGGTCAATGGCGGAACGGGCGGAACGTTTCGATTACGAATCGGCACGGACGAGGCGCGTCCACCGGTCCCCTTATCGGTTTCACCGGGAACGGATGTCGGTTCGAGTTTCTTCGGTGCGTTTGATCTGGGCTCATTGACCACTCAGAGCCAGTTGGTCAGTTCAGCCATTGACGCGCAGCCGTTTGTGCTGGATTTCCCGGGTGCGAACGACGAGCCCGGTCATCGGGAGATACCGGAGGAGACGGCGTCTGGCTACGACAATCACATTAACCCGTTGTTTGGCGCTGACTCGACGCCCGGCGTCACGACGGTGCTCTACAACTTCCAGTCGAACTACGGCCAGGATCTGCAGGGCCAGACGTTGGTGAACTTGATTACGGAGCGGCAGAAGCAGCGCGCTCGCGAAGCGATGGAGATGTGGAGTCGGTTCATCGGCGTTCAATTCCTGGAGACGGCTGACCAGGGAATGACGTTAGTAACCGGCGATCCCCGAGCCTTGGATCCCTTCGCTTCGGACGTCGTCAACCACGCGCTCAACAAACCCGAGATCGATGCAAATTTCATCGTTCGCGTCGATCCGAATTACCAAGACAGTCTCTTGATCTTGGACAACGCGCATCAGTGGAACGATGATTTCGGCGGCGAGTGGTTTGAGACGACCATGCGCGGCGTTGGCTTTATGCTCGGCATGGAACGTGACAGCGACCTGCCGGCGTCGAACCTGAGTGTCTTCGGCTCGAATTTCGCTTTCCCCGGCGCCACACCATCGGAACCGATCTTCCCGGGCAACCAGGACATCCTGCATGGCTCTTTCTTGCACCGGCCGGACAGCAATGACATCGACATGTACCGGTTCGAGATCCCGACCGGGCAGCAGGGCCGGTTTACGGCCGAGATATTCGCCGAACGACAACCGGACGCCAGTCTGCTGGACAGTTACCTGACATTGTATCGCGAAAACACGGACGGATCGCGGACGGTGGTGGCGCGCAACGATAACTACTACAGCGAAGACTCCTTCCTCGAATTGAGACTTGGCGAAGGCGTTTACTTTCTGGGCGTGACGGCGAGTGGCAACGAGGCTTACAATCCGGAATTCGACAACACTGGTTTCGGCGGTAGGCACGCCTCACGTTATCGATGGTAACGGCGAACTCGATGGAACATCGTATCTGGATACGCTGGTCAATGGGGATGATGTCGCGCTGAACTCCGTCATGGACTATCGCAATGGAATGATGCAGACCAATGTGCTGGATGGCATTTCAATTGACACGGGTGCAACGTATCAGTTTGTGGCCGATCTCTATGGGTTTAATCGTCCAGATGCGACCTACACGGTTGCGCTCACAGCCGGTTCCGGAACCGCGGTAACCAATACGGCCAATGCGATTGTGGATGGTTTGCTGACGGATACCATGGACACGGCGGGCAGTTATAAAGTCACGGAGGTCAGCGGTGCGGATTTGGTCGGGCTCGGCGATGTGAACGTGATTTTTGATCTGCTCAATACCACCAGCATCCCCGGCTTCCCTGGCAGCGTTGTTTCGAACGATGTGGCCAATGGCGAACTGGTGGCGCAGATGCGACTCTATTCTGTTTCGCTCGGCGAGAAGATTCTGCCGGCGGCGGGCGATGTGAACCACGACGGTGTGGTGAACCAGGCCGATGTGGATCTGGCCAACAGCTATCTGGATGGTTCTGTAGGCGGGGTCGGTGCAGCTACGCGCCAGGGTCACTTGATGGCGCAGGGCATGAGCGCCGCGGATTCGCTGGCCTATCTCGGGCTTACCGAGTTTGACCTTAACGGCGATGATCTCTTCGATGCCCTGGACGTTGATGAAATCGTAGCCCTTATTCCGACCGACATTATTCTGCAGGTCGCTCCTAATGGCACGAACTTGAACTTCGAATGGAACAGCAATGTGGACAAGCAGTATGACCTGCTGGCCACACCGTCGCTGGTTCTCACCAATTGGGGAGCCTACCTCGGCTATAGCAATATGGTCGCCGATGTAAGCGGAACCAATACCCTGACCGATGTGCCAGTTAGTGGAGATGTGAACTTCTTTAAAGTGGTTGAGGAGGACTATGTTCCGCCGCCGCCGACCGGGCCGCAAACCAATGCGCTGAGCATTGTTGATTATAGCTTCGAGATTCCATGGACTTCGGGAGGTGTTGATTTCCCGACTGCGTGGAATGCAACGTTGGGTTCGAATCCGTCATTCTCCGCTTAAAGCCTTGTAAACATTTTATATACAAGGCTTTATTTTTTTAGGTGTAAGTTTAGGTGTAAGTTTTTTAATTAACTCAACCGATGCTCTTGCAAATAATCAATTATTTCTT
>CAYNDU010000395.1:0-5908 GCA_964395615.1 uncultured Pirellulaceae bacterium
AGTGAACACCTTGCTCAGCCCAACCGCTACGCGAGCCCGTTCCTGCACCCCCTTCTCCACCGATTTCAGTTCCACGATCACTGTACCAATCTCGTTCTCGTGCATCTCCGTGCCTCTGTGACTCCGTGAGAGGCCATTCTTCTGATCGAACTCGTTACCCAGCTCCTCGTTAACGATGTTCGATGGCCGAGCCCGTTGTGATCTCAGGATTCGTCGTTCGAATCGCGATCATTGGCGGCCCGCATGGGCAGCGTGCTGCGGCTACGGCGTTGGCTGGCCGAGCCACCGTGCAGGGAGGACCCGGTCGAGCGGGCCAGACGGCGGGCGACGGTCGGCTCGCCCAACACACGGAGCACAAAGTACCACAACAAAAAGACCACGAGCAGAATGACGGCGAGTGCAAAACCGCCTTCTCGCACCAGTTGTCGACTCAAACCATGGATCGGTAGTAAGGCCGACTCCTTATCTTCCTGAACGAGCACCAACAGGCCGGTCTTCGCCGCCGGGCCCTGGTCGACATCTTGTTGATTATTTAAAACGACCTCCTGCCGGGCAGCGATCCAGGGACGCCGGTAGTCACTCCCAAACTCCTCGTCCCGTCCCAGAGGATCTTCATAATAATGCGAGCCTTCGGCCAGTTGGTCGAGGGGCGCTCGATACTTGACAAAGCGATCGGGCAGTTTCTTCTCTTCTTGAAACACGCGAGTAAAGAGCGGATGGTGCAGAATGACGCCGCGAAAACCGTTGTCTCTTCCGTCGATAAGAACGGCGATTCGTGAATCGGTTGCCGTAAACGTGAGAAAGTTTCCAACTTCCACCGTGAGTGCGAGCACGCCCAGGAACCTGCCCTGCTCAGGAGCACTTGCCTTTCGGCCGTCCGGCGGGTCTGTCGACTCAATGCGATTTGCATAAAGGGGCGTCGAAATGGCAATTTTCAGCGTTCCTGTAGCCGTACTCAGTAACGGCGCCGACAGCCGAGTCGATTGGACATGCTCGGCCGGTAGGGGCCGCGCCGTGAGGGGAAGATCACGTTTTCCACCGTGACAGTAGCTCCGGTACGCAAAGTTATTTCCGATTGTCAGGGACGACTTGCGATTGAAGACCGCCGCTAGCTGAGTTCCACGCGGTCCGCAGACGAACCAGCTGGCCGCTGGGGGGAATTGTTCGTCGTGCATGAGCCGATCGACTTCCTGCTGCAGCTTCATCCGATCGGGTTCGGCCACGAACTGCTTTCGGACTGCCTCTCTCTGATCTGGTGGAAGGCTTGGATCGGCCAATTGAACCAAGGTCGAATCGGCGGTTCCCAGAAGTTGCTCTAGCCGTTGCACCAACTTTGTGTCGCTTCGCGCACTGTTGACGGCTCGTTGATACCGCTGAACTTCGGTAGCGACATTGGCGGCCACAAACTTGGCGGCGAACGAATTGCTCTCCTGGACTTTGCGAGTAACGGCGCCGCCCGAATTGGCCAACGCCCGGTCATAGCCGCGCCAGCCAAAAATGAACATGACCAGCATCAACAATATCGGGCCGAGGATTCCCAGCAGTAGCAGCGGTCGGCGCAGGCGCGCCTGCTCGCGAGACTCGAGTGCGTCGAGTACCTCCTGGACGTTGGCGTACCGCCGCGATGGTCTCACGGCCAGGCAGCGGTCGAGAATCGCAATCAACGACTTATCGACCTGCGGCACGTGCCGGTGTTCTTGGGCCGCCGGTTGGGATTTAATCCACCGACGGTACCGGGCCAGACGTTGAGTGATATTGCCGGCTTCCTCCATTTGTGCCAGCAACTCCTCGCTGAAGAACGGCGGATGGCCGGTCAACATGCAATAGAGAATGGCCCCAAGGGCGTAGACGTCCCAGCGAGTATCGGGGACGGCGTCCAGATCCGCTTGCTCGGGCGCCATGTAGAACAATGTACCCAGGCTACCCTGCCGTTCATCACTCAGTCGTGCCTGCCCAAAGTCGGCCAACCGGGGCCTTCCGTCCTGGTCCAGCAAGATGTTTGCCGGCTTTAAGTCGCAGTGCAGGACGCCCTTGGCGTGCGCATGGTTCAGGCCGGTTGCCATCTCGCGAAACAGGTCGACCGACTCATTGACCGACCGAGGGCCACCCCGGTCCAGCAACTGCTCGAGCGAACCGTTCTCCACGAACTCCATGACATAGTAAGGTGGGTCGGCTTCCCATCCGACGTCCAACAACTGCACGACGTAACGATCCGCCGAAAGGAAGACCAGTTTCTCGACCTCCCGTGACAACATCGACCAGTCGACCGCCTCTCGGTGGCGATAAAACTTGACCGCCACACGCCGCCGCGTGTTTCGGTCCAGTCCAATCCAAACTTCGCCGTAGGCGCCCGAGCCTAAAAACTGGGTCACGTCGTAGCCGGGAACGGAGGTCGGCGGCTGCGTTTCGCGCAAACTCAGATCCTTCGCCTTGCGCGCCTCCTCGGTCGACTGATGTTCAGTGTAGTCGGAACTCATACCCGCCATCGTATCACAAAGCCGGGTCGCCGATGAAGAGTGGGCCGGCCGCCTGCGTGCGCCGTCGAGCGTGTGTGGACTTGCGCATCGGAGTCGATCGATTCGAACCACCCGAACGGGAAAAGGCAAATCGGCCGTTCCCGTCCCGAAGGATCGACGGGGAACGGCCGATCGAGATTCTGTGAGAGTCGGCTGGAACGGCCGGGTTACCGAGATACCTGAACGCGGGCTCGTAAACCCCGATTCTCGAACGTTAGTCCGAAATCGCCCGATTTGACGCTGAGCAACTGCTCGGGAACGCCGGGACCCGATCGAGGCGCTGCCGGGCAACCGTAGACAGTCGACTCGAACGTCTGATAGTCACGATTCCATACATACTTGCCCCCGCCAGGGCACGTTAACCGGATGTTCCAGAGTCGCTCATGCAGGTTGACAGGGTCGAATTCGGGGTACCGTCGCCGCCATTCGTTGAGGATGTCGAGGTTCAGCCAGGCTCGACGCTGCATGGCCTGCTGATATTCCGGCCGCATCAAGGCCGCCCAGGCCTTTACTGCACGCGGTTCCACATGCAGGGCCACGTTCTTCCCCAGCCAGGCCGGCGAGATCTTCCCTTTGCTCGAACCGCTTCGGGCTCGACCCTTGCCGCCCTTACGTCGGTCCGAGAGTTTCTTGCCCGGCCCTTGTTTGCTGGTGGCTTTCTTTGTCTCCGCGCGGTCGTTCGAATGTTCACGGTCAATGGAACGGTGCAACAGTTCTTCACTGAGCGTTGCAACGAGTGATTTGCCGGTGGCCAGATAGTAGAGAGAAACTTTCTCCAACCCCTCGTTGAGACTCCGACTCTTCTCGGTCGGCGTGATTTGAACGTAGGCTTGTTCGCGGTATTTTCGCGTTTCCCATGCCAACATCCCGGGAGCCGCCGTTTCCAGAAAACTCCGGAGGCCGGCCAGGAATAGGGTCAGTTTGAGGCCGTTCGATACTTCGGCACGTACGGCGATCGGTACCTTCAATCCGTGCGAAATCAGGAAATCGTTACGCTGTTCAGGCTTCAGTTTCGCCAGAGCGTTCCAGATCGGACCCTCCTCGACGTACACTTCTACGGAGTCGCCGAGCCAATCGAGTGGGTCACCCGGTGTGTCGCCACTGACGATTCGTAGAATTCCCGCATTGCGACGAAACTGTCGGGAATCCGTATTGAGTGCAAGCATAAAATGAGCAAGCGTGTCGTGACGATCACCGTCGTTGGGCTCGATCGATGCACCTCGGCTGACGTCAACGAGTGATCGATAGTCGCTGCCCCAGATCAGGGGCATGATCGTGAGATCACCCGAAAGATGCTTGGGTTGTACGGTCAACCTCAACGCAATGGGATCAAAAGCCCAACGCCAGTTTCGTTGGTACGTATCACGCCATCGACGGTAGGCGTCGGCTTCGTCCTGAGTGACTCGTTCCATGGCCATTTCAGCAATCGGTGTCATAAACGTCAATGAACCGATTGTTGACGCGCGGACGCCACGAGCGGTTAGCCGAAGACTCGGAGCGCCGGTCAGCGGCAAATCCGTATACAACGGGCCGGACTCGACTTGCTTCCGTGCCAGCCGATCCATCTGGCTGGCCTGCACCTCCGCCAGAGCGGCAGCGTCCCGGGTGCGACGGCTCGTGGCGATGCGCCAACGTGGCCCGCACCAGCGCCGGATCGTGGCGTCACTCACGACCAGGAACGCTGTCTCGCCGGATTCTCCTCGCATGTAACGCTGTCGAAAAAACGTGTACTCGTCCAACTCGCTCAGCGCGCGAGTCTTTCCATCCAATACCTCGCCGATGCGCGCCAATTGGGCCGGCGAATTGGTGACCATGACAAGCCGGTCGGCGACAGCAACGTAGCTGCATATCTTGCGGTCGGGCGATCTCAGCCCCTTGTAACGAAATGGCCCGATCGAGCCCGAAACGTCCCGTGTGTCGGCCACCTTGCTTCCGGCCGATGCCACTTGAGCAAGAAGCAGTTCTTCGAGCAGGGCCGGCTTGGCAGATTCGAATAACACCGCCACGTCCGTCCCGGTCCGATAGTAGGGATCCGATCCGGTGACTGCGATACTTCCCGTCACCGTCGGACCGATCACTCGAGCCACACCATTGAGTGACAGTCCGAGTTGCTGCTGGTACCGCTGCCAGGTGAGCGCGTTGTTCGATTCGGGCTCGGCCAGCTGCCATAACGGAGGGCCGTTTCGCTGGATCTCGTCCGACATTCGAACGGCATCGGCAAAGGAAGGGAAGAACAGAGCGTGCTGATCAAAAGGAATCATGCCTGCCAACGCGTCGCGCTCGGGTTCATCCGGCTTCAGCAAGGACTTCCAGTCGAGTTCGGTGACGGTGACGCCTCGAATTGTATCGAGACGTATCGTCTGGTCGTCCGACGTCGTCGGACGCAAGACGCGGTCCAACTGCAAGTTCTCGGCTAATGCGCGACCACCGCTGAACATGGCATAAGTCGAATTCAAATCGGACCACCTTCCTGCGCGGGCAAAGGTCCTCGGCTGTTGAGCCGCGCTGGCCGGACTGCCCACCGCCTTTTCCGCCTCACGTAACTGATGACGAAACCAGGCGGCCCCCGGCGCCCGGCGGGACAGGAGTCGCCGATAATGAGCCTGCTTGAGCCGGTAGAATGCCCCTCGATCCTCCCCAAGTGTGCGATCGGTCGGAACCGTGAATCGCACACGTTCCATCCCGGTCCCGCCGGCACGAGGCCAGTACAGAGTTCCGGTCGCGTCCGCTCCGGCCTGTGTACGGATGGCGAGATGCGCGGTCGCCCGAAGGGCCGTCGTAGAGCGTCTTCCGTTCTGTCCTTCGGGGATGCCAACATAGACTTCGCCCGCTCCGTCCAAGCATGCGTAGGGGTGCCGTTCAGAACGCCCCTGCCAAACCGATACCGTGCGAGCCGGAAGTTGGCCATCGACCAACTTCAATTCGCTGATCGGCACGTCGACATACGCGTCCGCGCCGTCAGCCGATTGGATCCGCCCCATGAATGGCAAAAAAACGGCGACCGCAACGATAACTCGTAACCACTTGTCGATCATGACTCGAACTCCGTGCTTTCCGAATGAAACGAGTGGGGCGACCGACCGTCGGACCGCCTTTTCTTGACGTCAACTACCTAAATCGCCTAAACACAAGGGGTCCCTGCGGCCGCCATGGGTCTCGGGTCCTCCTGGGTATGAACCCCCTCCCGGGTGCAACCCGTGTGTCGAGCAGCAACGCAAAGCGAACGGCCAGCCCGACCGAGAAATGGGAGGAATCGGAGGAACTTTCTGCAAGGGGCCGCACGCGATGTGGGGCATCGTGCCGCCGGCCCGAACAATGGCCTGGGTGCAGGAACGGACTTTTTTTTAGGTGGACGTATTCAGCGCGATCTTGACGTTCGGGCGATTGGGATT
>CAYNDU010000396.1:0-5900 GCA_964395615.1 uncultured Pirellulaceae bacterium
ATTTGAGGATTCCGCCGCAGAATGCTCCGAACCACACGACTTTTCAACAGCCCAGTTCACTGGCCCTTTACCTGGGGATTTCCGCTCAGTCGAAGCTCGATCACGGTGGCGATCGGATGTGGCGCGGTGGCCGGCAACTCGACTTCGACGCCGGCGCTCGAGACGGCAGTGGACAAGGGCGCCGCCGAACCGAGAATATGCGCCGATTCGACCGGCGTCTGCAAACCGGGCACGAGCAGAGTCCCCGAAGTCGGCCATTTGAAAACGTGCAGGTAGATGTGCCGCCCCTTGGTTGTACTGCGTCCCCAATCGAGGTTCGGAAACAGGCTGGCGGTCGTACCGTAGATGCTGTCCCCGTTCACGTCCATCCAGTGACCGATCTTCTTCATGGACTCGATACTCTCTGATGGAATCGTCCCATCCCCACGCGGTCCGATGTTGAGCAGGTAGTTGCCTCCCTTTGAGACGATATCGATCAGGTTGCGGATGAGAGTCTCGTCCGACTTCCAGGCATGGTCGTGTTGGCTGTAGCCCCACGTCGTGTTCATCGTCATGCACACTTCCCAATCGACGCCGGCGACGCCCGTTGCGGGAATGTGCTGTTCAGGGGTCGTGAAGTCTCCCTGTTTCGGATCCCACGACTTGAGCCGTGCGGATGCGGATGATTCAGCCGGCGACGTGATATGATAGAGCCGATTATTGCTGATCACCTGTGGTTGCTTGGCCCGGACGGACTCCATGAGTTCGTCAGCGCGCCAGAACGCGCCTTCATTCCCTTTCTTGGAATAGTCCCCAATGGACGAACATGCCGAACCTGGCCTCACGCCACCATGCCATTCGACCGTCGCGTTCTGCCCGAGTCTCAGCGAGGGCCGATATGGGTGATAGCAAGAGAAGTCCCAACGTCCAGACCAGTGTTTTTCGAATCCCCTGTGTTCGCATACGATAACTCCTACGAGTGACATTGCCGGGCAAATGGCGACTTTGACGGTTTACATCTACTTGAGCGGGATTTCTACTTCCAGCGGGTCATCTTCCGCTTTCATCAGTTCAACCTTGACTTCGCCTTCGCGAAGTTGATTGCGCACGTAACCGGACGCGATCAGCGTATACTGGCCGGCATCAACATTTTCGAATCGGAACTTGCCGCCGTCGCTCGTTTTCTGTGGAGGGATCGGCGTGTCTTTCAGCCGCACGGTAATACGGTTGGGCGTGAGTGCACCGATCTTGACGACGCCGAAGATGGTCCCTTTTTCGAACGGCTTTGGCTCCGGTTTCTTGTCAAGTATCGTTACGCGAACCGGTTCGCATTCGGTTGTCATCAGCGCATGGTCGGTAACGATGGCCTTGGCCCAGTAGTCTCCAGGCTTGAGCTCTTTGGTATCGATGCGGAAAGTGACTTCCTGCCGCGTGTTACCGGGCGTCTGTCGAATGTCGTCCAACACGGGAGCCTTGTCGTCCAGGCGCAAATTTCGTTGAGCGACCAGGCCGAATTGAACACGCGACAGGCCCGACAGGTCGCTGGTTTGCAGAGTCATTTCGACTGGCTGCCCAGGCGCATGTTGAATCGACTTTGGCCGAAACAGCTTGATGGACGGTGGTTGGCTGTCGAGCGTTATGGCGATTTGATGAGGAGGAACTTCCCTGATCGGGTTGCGGAATTCAGCCACGAGAGGAAGTGTTCGGTTCTTCAAACCGCGTGGATTCACTGAGACGACGTAGTCATCAACTTGAGAAGTTACACGGACTGCGCCACCAGGGCTCACCTGGTCAATCCAGGCATTCATCTGGCGATCGGCATAGAACCGTTGGGGCTCGAATCCCGCTGCGTCCAGTCGCAATGCGATGACATCTTGTCCGGTGCGTCGAGCGAACGCGTCACGAGGTGCGTCGACCTGAAAATAGGCCGTCAGCAGCTCGCCCGCTCGGCGGGCAGGAAAAACGGCCGGCCGGTTCGTCTCGAGATAGACGATGGATCGCTTCTCTTTGGCAAGTTGGTCGAGGTCGACGGTCACATCCCGGCTGGCGAGATAGACTTTGGAGAACGCCTGCTTTTCCAACCGTCGGAGCCGAATATTCCAGGGGTCGTCGGGCCGAGCCTCGTTGTCCCGGTCGATGTCCAACAGATAGATAAATGCTCGCGGGTAATCGTCCACGTGCAAAGAAATCCGCAATTGCTTGCCGTCCTTAGGTGGGACGATGGCATACAAGTGGGTCGACGGATTCAAGGCCGTCAGCACGCCTCGATCATTGCGCTCGGCATCGTCAGGCAGGGAATCGCGAATATCCCAGATGACTTCCACAGCCCTTTGCGCCAGGTCAGCGGGCATTACGGAGACCGGTGTGGTCGTCTCGCCGTCGACAGACGCGAGTGGCTTGATGTCGATGTCCACTCGACCGGTCGCTCGTCGATACGTGATCGTCGGCTTGAGAAACTCGAGTGGCTTGAGCGGATTCACCTCAATCCACTGCCATTCGGGTTCCCCGGGCTTGGCCAGATCGGTAATGACGCATAACAATCCGTCGGAGATCAGTTGCCGAGCCGGCTCACCTGTCGCGGTCGGCGGTACGCCGGACTTCTTCTTCTCGTCCATTGGTGGCTCGCCGGCTGCTGCTGCCTTAGGGTCAGGAAAGGCTATCTCGTGCGGCTGGCCGTCGGCCGGCAAGTCCATCGGACCATTTGTAGCCGCAATCACTTTGACCCCCGGCAACAAACGCCGGCCGCTGGAATCGAATAGTACTCGCTTCAGATCGCCCCGCACCTGGTCGTTTTCGTCAAAAATCTGCCCCCGAGCCCAGCCGGCGCCGACCAGCTGAGGAACGGCAACTAACTGAACCTTTACTTTTTTCGGCTCCGTGGAACCATTCACCAGCTGGAAGCGGTAGTTTGTCGAGCGGTTGGGAAATGGACGCAACTCCCACCGGCCGCGATGCGATTGCCGACTGCAAATGCTCGGCCCGACCGGTTCAATGACCAGATCGACATAATCCGGAACCGGTAGGGGACACGTCAACTTGACCTGTGCCGTCTCGTTCCCGGCAACCAGGTTCAGGGTAATCGACTCTTCTGTTCGGCCCGGTTGCGGCAGAACATCATTGCGTACAATGGTCCAATCCAGCAGCACTCGTCGTTGAGTTCCTATGGGCAGCAAGTTGGGCTTTCCCGGAACGATCGCCGTCGAGTCGCGTGCCGAGAGAATCGTCAACTGGCGCCCGGAGAATTGGGGAGTAACGATCAACGCCGTAGCCGGACCCACCGGGACGGTGAGTTCGGCTTGCCATCGCTGTCGCGACACGGCCGGATCGGATAGATCGATCACTTTGCCCGCTTTCACCATAATCTGCTGAGGTCCTCGAGGCGGCCGGATGTCGAGCCGGGGGGCGGCCGGCAAGGCATCGGAAAATCGTTCGGCATCGCGACCATCAACGAACCGAAGCCACCGGGTAGCGTCGCTTCGGGCCGTAGCCGGTGAAGCCGCGTTGCTCGACCCCTGCGGCCCGATGCGATTCGGCAACTCGGCATAAAACGTCTGTATCCGACGTCCTACTTCCCGCTGCTTCTCCCAAAGCTGTTGATCGGGTCTTATCATCGAATCATTGATCCGATCAATGGAATCGACCACGGGCTTCAAGTTTGCGGCGGACGGGGCGTCGATCAGTTGAAGCAACTCGTATTCCAACGTGACCTGCTCCTTCCACCCTTTCCACTGCTCGGACGACAATGCCAGATTCTGAGGCCAATGCGGGTCGGAAATCTCCGACTTGTTGCCTTGCGATCTAACCGGGCGCCGCCGCAACGCGTCCAAAATAGTGTCGCGCTGAGCCGCCGTCGGTAGCGGGCTCCCAAGCAACGATTCAAGCAGTCGTCGGTCGCGAGGCTGCCCTGCTCGATTAAGGGCCGTTGCCGTCATCTGTGACACGAGTTGATCGAGTGCCATCGAACGCTCAGAAAGTTTCATGATGCGATCGGAAAAATCGGCGGCGATCGACGCACCGTCCGCCATGGGGCGACCGGAATGATCGCCGATCATCGCCTGGAATTCTCTCAGCGATTTCAACCACTCATGCAGGGATCGCGTGAACGATGGGAATTGTGCGTAGGCGGACTGGCCAAATGATGCCGCCCGGCCGTGCCAATGGACGTAATCGGATGCGCGGTAGGAGAGAAGGTAATAGGTCCTCACCGCCCGGCCGACCTTGACGTGTTCGGGTGAACTGGATTTGAAACTGGCCGCCGGTCCGGATGGGCTCACAAAAGCCTGCCGGGCCAAAAGAATCTTCTTGACCAGGCTCGTCTCCGTAGACGCGCGCGAAGATCGATCGATCACCGGCTCCGCGTCAACCAGTTGTTGCAGGTCACCCGCATATTGTTCCAGCAACCGCAACAACCGTTGCTGATCGAATCCACTGCCCGCGCGGCATTGCCGTTCACAGTCGATTAGAAATCGATTCAATTCTCGCCAAAGGTGCGGCGCGTATTGAGCGGGTTGCCATTGCTCAGGTTCCTGACTGTCTTTCTGCAATTGATCGCGGGCCGTCCAGATGGCATGGAGCCATCGGCGTTGCTGATCGCGAAACGGGCGCGCGGGCGGGGCACTGTTACCGTCGCTCAGACGCGCCGAATCGGCAGCCGATTCTGACGTCTTGCTTCCCTTGCTGTCGGCTTTCGCCTTGGCCGATTCTTTCGGCACCGATTTCTTCGATGACGATTTCTTCGAAGCTGGGGTTTTCGAAGCTGGATCCTGAGAGCTTGTCTTCTTCGTCTTTGATTCCTTGGGCGGCTGACGTTGCTGCTGCCAATTTTCGGGCAGATACGCCAGGACAAGTTGGTTGGCAGGTGAAGAGTCGAGGTCGTTCAGTGCGTCGATCGTTTGGCCGGCGTGGAACAGCAGGGGGATTTGCAGTTGCTCGGACCACGTCGAACATCGGCCGGCCACGTAGCGATACAACTCGCCCAGCGTCACTTGCCGATCCCCGTCGCCTCCGCTGTCCGGCTGATCGGCTGCGCCGGCTAACGCCTCGGCAAACGTGTGCCCAAACAGCGATCGCTGTGAGGCAGAATCAAACCCGTTCGTTTGGGCGGGCGAATGGGAGAGAAGGACCCAGATGTTCGGGTCCTGTAACTGAGCCACTCGCTGAGCCGCCAGAATCGGAAACTCGTTGACCACCATTCCCAACCGAACGTCGCTGACCATCCAGCCGGCGTCAAGAACAAGGAGTTTGAGCGGAGCCTGCGCGCGCTGCAGCTGTGCCAGCAATTCGTCCAGGTGATAACGGGCCGAGTCGGGATCCTGGGCGTCAAAATCGCGACCAAGTAGATAGGCGCGGCCGTTCTGCGAGATGCCGTGCGCACTAACATAGACGATCAGTGGGTCCCGAGCACCTGCATCAAGCTGCTCGAACCGTTTGCCGAGTTGCGTGATCATGCGGCCTTGCTGTAATTCGGACGCGTCTTTCCGATCGATCCAGCTGAGTTTCTTCCAATTCATCAGGTCGTCGTGTGCGTAGGGAATCGATGGAACGGATACCTTGTTCGATTCTCCTGCCAGAAGTGTCACCACGTATGTGTGCGGCAATCGCTGTTGACGTACCATGTCGACGAGAAGCCAGCCGAGCAATCCCAGTAGAATCAGAACCAGTCCGGTCGTGCTCCAGCGTGCAAGGCGTTGAGAGGACGGCGTCGGGCCGCTTCGCGAACCTTCTTGGCGCCACGAGGAGCGTTGACCGCTCGGACCGGAATTCGATGGTTGATGAGACATCATCATGTGCTCGCCGAACGGGACCATTCACTGTCTCAGACTAAGAAAACAGCCACTGGTGGCCGATGCACGAAATTATACAACGTTCGCGTCCGTTGTGAGAGAGCACGAGACGAACGGTCTCGGTTTCATTGACGCACT
>CAYNDU010000397.1:0-5881 GCA_964395615.1 uncultured Pirellulaceae bacterium
ATAGTCCAAATCAACCAGGTCGCCCGGCAACGGAATGGCTCGGGTGCCGGGTTCGACGGCTTCGCGTGCCACCTGGTTCAACAACTCCTCGTTACGGGCCATCAATAGCAGATGGTAACCGCGGCGAGCCAATTCTCGAGCGGTTGCCGCACCGATACCGCGAGATGCGCCGGTTACGATCGCCACCGGATGTTCGGTCTCCATCAGTTTGCCTCCCGTCTCTTTGAATACGGTTACAACCGTCATGGTGCGTGCGCTGCGAGGTCTCAGTGGCTCGCAACATCAGGTGAATTGCAGGTTGATACATCGAGTACGACCGCCAGACCGTCGCCCTTCTTGACCGGGCCGAATCGGTGGATGACGATCACCATGCCACTTTCCTGGGCCTGCACGACCTGCAATCGATCGCCCGACAGGTCAACGATCATGCCTAATTGCTGCCCGGCCCTTACAAAATCTCCCAGCTGAACCGTAGGTGAAAAGCAGCCCTGACCGGGTGAAGGGTGCCGGCCTTGCATATGTCCGCTGCCTGCCCGAGGGTCTTCCACCGTCCAGCGAATGGGACGGCGCGATGCTGGACGACTTAGAACCCCGCATTCGGACGCTACATTCAAGCATGCCTTTACCAGCGCACCAACTCCACCCGACTCGAAGGCGCCGCCGCCACGATACTCGACGTAGATTGCCGGTATTTCCGCGTCTCGGGCAACCGACAACGTTCGACCCGAAACATCCGGATCCGTTCCCCAAACGATGGGAAAACTCGCGGCGCGAGCCATCGATCGCTGAGCGTCCAGAACATCAAGGTTCGCATGGAGCAGGTATCCGGCCAGTGGGTAAACACTCAACGCCGTTCCACCCGTATGCAAGTCAACGTAGTAGTCCGCCGAGAGGATCAGCTGCGTCAGGACCGAGGCGACTCGTTCGGTGACCGATCCATTGGGCGTGCCCGGGCAGACCCTGGCCAGGTCCTTTTGGTCGTCCGCCGTACGGCGGCCAAGTTCAAAGGCACGTTCATTCACAACGGGAACCAGTGTTACACTCCCCTCCATCGACTCATTTGGCAACCAACGGGCCAACTGTTGAAGTGCCGCGATCGGCTCCAATTCGTCACCGTGTACGCCCGCGGTGATCAAAAGGTGAGGGTGTGCCGACTCGCCGGAAAAATGGCACGATTTCAATCGAGGAAGTTCACTCAAAACGAGCATCCTCTTCAAATGGGTACATGGGTCGACGTCGAAAACGATAATCCAATTGCCGCATGTCGGCACAGGTCACGCCGGGTGGATTGACCCGCACCACATGACGGCAAATCGGTTCATAGGCACTCATCGGCGCCACGTCGGCATACGGAAATCCTAAAAGAGTACTGGCCGTAACGACTTCAGGGCGCCGACGCACAGAATCTGCCGCGTCACACCAGCGCCGGCAGGGGTCGCGGTCCGTCTGTTGACACTCGATATTAATGGCCATCGGCGGCCGCACCGCGGCCTGAGTCGGTCGAATCCGATTGGACAGAATGTCCACCATGTAACCTGCCGTTTCAACTCCCCGGTGAAACTGGTCCACGTGCGGATTGCTTCGATAGGCGACCAGCAGATCGGTGGCGGCGACCATCGCATCCGACAAATTGGCATGCAGGTCCAGCGTCGCGCAGATCGGCTTCTCGGTCCCCAGCCACATCCGTAGTTTGTTCAACCAATATCCGTCAGCGTCCCGAGCCTCCTGGCTGACGGTGGCGCCATGAACGGCCGCCACGACACCTTACCGCCACGGTGTGTTTCCGCGTAGACGGGCGGGGTCACACGCGGCGACTCAAATATCCGAAGTTGAAGAAGGGAGCGACCTTCATGGGCGATTGCCGTGGCCCGCCTCAATTCCCGGTTCGGCATAAAGTCCAAACTCACTAATGGCCGGACAGACGGGGCCGGCAAGTCGAACTCGAATACGCGTTGACGTGATCGGCTTGCCACGCCATAAGCGCCGATTGCCGATCGCCTGGCCCTTCGCAAATTCGGTCCATTGTCCATCTTCCCATCGGTCAAAGGCCCAATCTTCGACGCGTTGGCCGAGCGGAAGATACTCGCGTATGTCGATCACATTAAACGATACGGATGCTGGAAACGCGATGGATAGTTCCGCACCGGTCTGGCGATCATCGGTCGCCCAGTACGTTTGTCGATCTCCATCCAGCAGGCGGTCGGGGCCAAATCGAGAATCGCTCCCTCGCACGCCGCTCACCGTGAGCTTCCCGTCTTTTGCCAGGTTATGGCGGAAGGTCTCGTCGAGCACCTTGCGGAACGCCTTGAGGGCCGCAACATCACGCTCGTGAATGCGTCCTCTACGATCCGGAGGAATATTGAGCAACAACGAAGATCCTCGACCAATCGACACGTAGTACAGATTGACCAGGTTTTCGGCCGTTCGTACCTTATCGTTCTGACTGGCATGGAAGAACCAACCCGGTCGGATCGAAACATCTGATTCAGCCGGGATCCAGTATTTTCCGTCGCGGTGTCCCTGATTTCCTTCGCGGTATGCGGTCGTTCCGGGCCCAGGTTTTGACTCTCCTTTGGCTGCGTGGGGTGTATACGTGGCCCAGCAGGGATCGCCGGCAATACCGCGTTCGTTGCCGTTCCAACGAACATCGGGACCGGCATCCGAGAATATACATGCCAGGGGTTGTAACTCTCGAACGATTCGGGTCGTATTGTCCCAGTCGTAATAGGTACCTCGATCGATCCGGCGTGTTTCCCTGGCACCGCCATAAAAACCGTCGCCACCATTGGCCCCGTCCCACCAGACCTCACAAATTGGACCATAGTTGGTCAACAACTCACGCAGCTGGTTGCGATAGTACGTCACGTAAGCCGGCTTTCCATAGTCTGCATGGTTTCGGTCCCAGGGAGACAGGTAAACACCGAACTTCAATCCCTGCCGGCGGCAGGCGTCGGCGATCTCGCGGACAACGTCCCCTTTTCCGTTCTTCCATGGGCTCGACTTCACCGAGTGCTCCGTGAATTTGGAAGGCCATAAACAGAACCCATCATGGTGTTTGCAGGTGAGGATCAGCGCTCGGATACCTGCCATCCTGGCGGTTGACACGATCTGATCGGCGTCGAAATCCGTGGGCTGAAATAACTCGGGACTCTCGTCACCGTAGCCCCATTCCTTATCGGTAAACGTATTGACCGTGAAATGAAGAAACCCCGAGAACTCGATTGAATGCCATTGCAGTTGTCCGGCACTCGGCAAAGCCCCGTATGGAGTTGGAGCGCCGGGCAGTTCAACATTTGGCGAGCCCGCCATGGCGGTTGCAGCCAGGACCGCCGTCGCAAAAACTGGCCACGCCAACCGAACGGTTCTGCGTGCGCGCATTGTCGTTTTCTCCTGTTGCAAGTTGATTGTCACCGGCGCGGCGGATGGAGCCGGCACTCGCGGGAGCCGTCTCAATCCAGAGGCACAACATCCTCTCCCTTGGATACAACATCCACTATCCGATCACCGTCGATCAGCAGTTGGTAGTGTACACCAGAGCGGGCGTGGATGTGCGCCGCTCGCTTACGGATGTCGACGGCGAAGGGCGCGGTGACTCGATGTTCTCCGTTCGACGCGACCGCCAGCGAGTCAACCTGCCCATCCAAGACGTATTGCAAACTGACCAAGGCGCACGGATTGATGTCTGCCGGTTGCCGGCGTTGATACGCCAGGTTAAAGGAATCCGGCAGCAATCCACGATGATCGCCGTCCGGGTATTGCTGCTGTTGGGCGGAATTTAGAATTCCGCGGGCCACGTGGTTCCAATCCAGCGAGTGCTCGAATGGCGCTAGAAGGGCCAGCGAATAGGCATACACACCACCAACCCACTGAACGGGCAGACCCATCCAGTTCGGCGCTATCCAGTTCGTGGCTCCATACACGGGTGGCGTGCTGTAGGCCATTACCGGGTAACGGGACCACAAATAGGTGAACGGAAGACCCGACAGGGCCCAGCGCCGAGCCTCGTGCAGATACTTACTGTCATCAGTCAACTGGAATCCGCGCAAGTAGGCCCTTACCAGGTACGCCGAAGCCAGCTGGTCCGGAGTGTGCAGAGCACACTCCCAAGTTTGAGCACCGCGCGGCGTACGAAACCGGCGCATGTACTCGAGCGTTCGAAGGCCCGCCTCACGAGCATCAGAATCACCCGTCAGGTAGGCAAACTCGAGCAGTTGCATCGCCGGAAGAGCACAGATGCCACTCGCCGTGTCTTCGAAATGCCCGCGCGCGTATTTGCCCTTGTAACGAAATGAACCATCGGGCTGCTGGCGCCCGATGAGGTTCCTCGTCTGTCGCCGATGGACATCGAGCCATTGCTCGGCGCGACCCGTCACGAAATAGATTGAGTCATTGCGAACGTGAGCGCCACCCGGTACGAGAACAGGCAGATCCAGAACCTCTCCACTCAACCGCCACCAGGTCGATGCCGCATCGGCATACGGTCGACGAGCCCACTTCGATTGGACGCAATGCCCCCAACCTGACTCGGTCCGTAATGGTCCCTTCAGCGCTTGCAAGCAGAGGTCGAGTTGCTGCTGCGCCGAGCGTGGCGATTTGGGGAGCGCGGGCAGACCCTGCTTCTGAACCGCCCAGTAGATCTGCTCCGCCAACGATCCTCTGCCGAAACGCAACGTCGCGTTGATCTGCTTCCCGCGCAGGGCCATCCGATGCCCCCCATCGATGTCGATGAAATTCGGCGTCGTGTACACGGGTTGCAAAGTCATGTCAGACCAAGTCATCGACGCCGAGACGCGATCCGTAACGAACGCCATCAGCGGCATGGTTACCTTCAGCGGATCTGGTGCAAATCGAATATGCTCGGGAGTCTCGATGTCAAGTGACGACGAACTTCTTTCCCCTCGCCCCAGATACTCCAATCCCGCGAACAGACCCTGTTCCAAAGGACCTCGAGCCCGAACGACAGGCCCTTCGCATTCCACACTGCTGAGGATCGCGACGGTCAGGTCACCCTCCGCGGTCAGCGCGATTGTCGTCCTCACTTCATCGTTTGCGAAAACGAGTCGGTCCGCTCGCTCCTCGATCAATTCCATCACCGCCGCGCGTCCCTTGACAAGCGCCAGCGGAGCCAGAGTGGCCACCGGCTGGTCTTGATCTGACACGGACGCCGACGTGCCATCCCGGGCCGCTCGCAACGTGAAATGCCCCAGCTTACGGATGATCCAGTCGCCCGGTGGATCGTCATGCTCGACAAAAATCGCCCGAGTCAGAGGCGGCCAGTCCGCACAGTGGATGGTCACGGAAACTCGTTCCAGTGGCCGGTCGGCCATGAAATCGCGCCGAATGTCGATTGCCCCCCCTGCCTTGATCGAGAACGACCGCCCCTCGACCTGAAACGAAGTCGTCACTTCAGCATGATTTCGCACGTGAAACAGAGCATGCGTTTCGGCGCGCGAAACCGACTCGATCGTCAATGGGTGCTGCCGCAGGTGGAGCAGTGAAATCGTGTCAACTTCCAACAGGCCGGGTTGGGTACCGGGATCGAGTCGAAGGTCGGTGATCGTTCCGGGCGCATCGAATTCCGTCATCGTCGTATGCCACTCCCCATCATTCGGAAGGGCCAGATTGACCCGTCGCGATTCGCTGCGAGCGGGCGCGCGGTCAGTGGTCCAGAACACCGATCCGGCTCCGACTCCCTTCGAACGTACTCGAGCTTCAAGGCGGATTCGACCGCCGGGCAGATCCAGCGCACAGTGCAGATAGGGATCGTCCCCCGTCGATTCGAGCAGCAGTGTGCCGTTTCGCTGCACCACTGTGCATTGATGTTCGGCCGTCCAGCCCTCGGCGTTCTCATCAAACGTCCACTCGTGAAGCGGAACCGGGC
>CAYNDU010000398.1:0-5879 GCA_964395615.1 uncultured Pirellulaceae bacterium
TTGTCTTCTTGAGTATCTACCTTGTCCCCAGCCTGCGGCTCGATCATATCGCGAGTGTGGGGCAAAGTTCAAATCAGGCGGGGGGCCGCGGCGGCCGCATCGGCCGAAGTTGGCGGCCGCGATGACCAAAAAAAAGACGCGCCCATCCAGAAGTTTTCTGAGGGATGTGACGCGCCGTTGGTGATTTGTGTTGGGGCGGTATCACTCGTTCGGCAGTCTGCCTTGCCGACCACGCCGCGCACCGATGGAGTCACCCACCGAAAGGACGCATAGATGGTCTCCGCTCAACCGATTCGCACCTCCCAACGACTGGTGTTGGCGTCGCTCGTGCTGCTCACGCCGGCGTCCCCGGATCGTCTGGTGGCCGAGCACCCGTCACAGACCGACCGGCTTGCGATCACACGACCGTCGGGCGGTTCGGTCCGGGTGTCACCAGGACCTGCCCGAGCGCGCCGCGCCGACGCGATGCGCGTGGCCGTCGGCTCAGGGGCTAACGGCGATTTCTCGTTGGTGCCCGAGGGCGATGGTCCAAGCGACCCGTCCGACGCCACGGACCAGAGTCCCTCGACGAATGGGCAAGAACCCCAACCCCGTGCCACCTCGACCGCCGACCTCGCGGGCGTCCGACTCTGCCGTCAGGTCGCCTTACCGGAAAGCGACGCGAGATTGGGTGGGAGGACGGTCAACCTGGGACGGCCTACGTCGAATGGGGACAAGCAATTGCTGCTGCAGTTGGACTCGTCGGCCGCTTTGCTGGACGACGAGTGTATTGGTCTCGGGCGCCCGATTCAGACGGGGAAGACGCGTAGCTGGCCAATCCAATGGACGCGAACGGCGCCTCCCCGACCGACGGGTTTGCCGAGTGGACGGCGAATGGGGTTGGCCGACGAGTTGGCGATACTTCACAGCGACGATGGACAGCTTACGCTCGTGTGCCGTGAGCATGCCCCCGCCGCCGGACTGGCGGCGTTGAGCAACTGCCAACTTGTGGTGCACCCGGGAACGGATGTAGCACAGGCGATTCAGTTCCGGATGGCTCAGCCATTGCCCCCATTGTCTGTGTCGTTTGAGCAGGGCGAGGCGACCTGGCCGATTTCCATCGTGGACCCACCTCATCCCGACCGGGTCGGTCTGCAACTTGACCCGAGTCAACACCTGAGCCCCGGTCTCCAACCGGTCGCATCGGAACGGGATGATTCGGCGCCCACGCTGGTCTGCGTTCGGTTCGCCGATTGGCAGGACGCGGAAGTCCAGGTTCGACTAAGATACCGAAGCAGTAAATTCGAAGTCGAAATTCGTCTCCGGTACCGGCATAATCGCAAACTCTATCCGCTCGTTCCATCCGAGTTATCCAAACAGTTGACGTTGCGGACCCGGCAATTCGCCGAGAACAACCGTAACGTGAGCGCTGCCAAGACACGATTGAAGCAGATTCCGTCCGACGTGCGACGAATTCGCAAGGAGCGTCCCCGGTCGATCCCAGAACGGTCGTGGCAGGCCATTCGGTTGTCACGACTGGAGAAAGAGTATCGCTCACTCACGTCGCGCGTGCGCCGCTTGGACAAAGCGAGTCCGGAATTGCAGCAGAGTATCGAACGGCTGTCAAAGTTGAGCGAAGTGCTCACGCAACTCGGGCCGGGCGTGTCGGTCCCGATTCAATTGGTGGCAAAGACGGACCACGGTGTGATTCGGTTGACCCGCTCGACTTCCAGTCCCTGACCGAAGGGTCGCCGATCGTCTCCACCCCGAATCGTACATACAGCCGGCTCACCCCTACCCGTTGACCCCGCCGACCGAATAGCCGGCTCGCCTAATCTCAGCGAACAGCATTGACGTGACAGCGGAGGCAACGGAAACACCAACCAGAGTTCACGAAGGCGTCAAGCACGGCGCTTCGGTTGCCCACTGATTGTCCTCAATGCGGCGAGGTAGAAATGGGGCCGCTATCGGAAGGGGGAAGCGAGTCGGTACTGCCGGATTCACCGGTGAACTCATCGATAGGGGGAGCGGCCAGATCGTGCAATGACGCTTGCAGGCGGCTTTCACGCTCCGATTGATCGGCCGCGTTCCAGGGAATGACGACGGTAAACGTGCTGCCTTTTCCGAGCTCGCTGGTAAAGCTGATTTCGCCGCTGAGCAGTTTGCACATTTCCTTCAGGATCGACAGGCCGAGTCCTGTGCCGGAGTATTCACGTGTCAGGCCATCGCTTCCCAGGACGGCGGCGCTCTGCCGAAATTTCTCGAAGATAATCTCTCGGTCCTCTTCGGCAATTCCGACTCCGGTATCTTCGACGGTCAGCACGAGCCGGTCATCGGCGTCCCGGCCGGCCTGCACGGTGACACGACCTCCTTCGGGCGTGAATTTTATGGCGTTGGACAACAGATTGGTGAGGATCTGCTGAAACTTCGCCTGATCCTGGTAGACGGCCGGCAAGTCGGGATCGACTTGGACGGTCAGGTCGATGTTTTTGTCTTCTGCCATGGAGCGGACGATATCGCATTGGGCGTTGACCAACACGTCGGCTCGAAACTCCGAAGGCCGCACCTCCATTTTTCCGGCCTCCATTTTCGCCAGGTCGAGGATGTCATTGATCATTTCGAGCAGGAGCCGTCCCGAGTTCTTGATATTCCCTGCATACCGCTTCTGCTTGTCGTTGAGCGCGCTGAGTTCCTGCAGCACTTCGGAGAAGCCGATAATACTGTTGAGCGGTGTCCGCAGTTCGTGACTCATATTGGCCAGGAAGTCATCCTTCAGGCGGTTCATTTCGTACAACCGCATATTCAATTGGGCCAGTTCGTCGACCTTCGCATCGAGGTCCGAATTCACTCGACGCAATTCACCCTGTGCATCGGTCAAATGTCTCAACATGCGATTGAACGATCGGGCCAGATCTTCGAATTCGTCCGACGTGTGAATTTCCGCGCGTACTTCCATTTTTCCTCGACTTACATCGTCGCTCACATCGCGCAGGTGCTTCAGAGGCTTGACGATCACGTAACGCACGATGAGGTAGAGGGCGACCATGGCAAAGGAGACGGTCAGCACGGCGACGGTGATGAGGATGGCCCGAGAGTTGGTCACGGCCTCACGAGTATCTTTGTACGGGAGGATCACCTTGACGGCTAACAGGGGTGGTTCCTGGGCCATGGAATTGCCGAGTTCGGTGGCCGAGACGGTACCGACGTCGAGCATTCTGCTATGGCATTCACGGCAGTTGTTCTTGAATTTGACCGGTTCGAAGTAGTGGTACTCACCGCCGCTTTCGGCTGGTATGCGGTCGACGTATACGGGGTTTCGCACTTTTTCGTCCTGGCGCGCCGCCAGGAACTCGGCCGGTCGTTCGTCCCCGGCACCGCCCGTTAGTTCGCGCTGAGCCTCTTCTTTTTGCTGCCGCTCTTCGACCTTGCGTTTCAGGGCGATCAGTTTTTCTCGCTCCACCTGGTCCTTTGGGCCGGAGGCCTTCAAGTTCATCCAGTAGTTGGTATCGAGCGTCACTATTTCGTAGCGATAGTCTTGACTCTCCTCAAAATCGACGATGATCTCGCGTAGCAACTCGCGACGCATTTCGACGTCCCGATCCGCGTCACGTGATTCCTTCGGCTCATCCACGCGAGTTTCAAAAACGAGCGAGTGGACCTTGATCATGATGATGTCGACCAGGTCGTGTCCGTGTCTGCGCGTCGTGGTGAGGACCAGGTTGCCGGCAATGTGGTCGACGCCGGAGAAGGCCAAGGTGATGAGCAGCAGCAGGCAGAGTCCGAACAGCAAGCGGCACTTGCGTTCCAGGCTGGTTTCACCGAGTACTCGTTTTATCGAGCGATAGCTCATCTTCCATTACCTGTCGATCGGCGTGCGAGGAGCTCGCGACCGTTCATTCCCTATTCGGCGACGACAATCCGTTCGGCCATGACAATCGTCGAGACGAGCAAATGACCGCAAGGGCGCCGGCCATTCTCCCCTCCCCTTCGGACGCCTCTTCATTCTACGGCCGGCGGACGGCTCGAACCAGAGCAAGTTCGGCGACCGGAGGCCGTTAGAGCATGTCGAGTGGATCGACATCAACGGTCCAAATCACCCGGTCAGGCAAACGCCAGCCGCCGGTCGTTTCAGACACGACCGTTCTGAGTTCCGAGCGATCGGGGCCGTGGAGCAGGAGATGAAACCGAAACTGGCCACGCAATTTGGCAATGGGGGCTTCGGCGGGGCCGAGCATTTGTATCTCGCCCGATGAGGCCGCCATTGCCGCTCTCAGGCGATCGGCCAGCTGATCGACAGCGTCCCGTGCCACGGCCCCATCCGGACCGCGCACGACCAGGCGTACCATGGCCGCCATGGGCGGGTAGGCGAACTCTTTGCGAACCGGCAATTCCTGCGCCGCGAATGACGTGTAGTCATGACGTTGCGCTGCGAGTATGGCCGGGTGATCCGGGCTGTATGTCTGGACGATGACTCGCCCACCTTGGGCGCCTCGTCCCGTGCGGCCGGCGACTTGTGTGACCAGTTGAAACGTCCGTTCCGCCGCTCGAAAATCGGGAAAATGTAACGCCGTATCGGCATTGACGACACCGACGAGCGTGACATTGGGGAAGTCAAGCCCCTTGGCGATCATCTGGGTGCCGAGCAGAATCTGGACTTCCCCGCGTCGAAATCGGTCCAGGGCCTGCTCGTGGCTGCCCGGCCGGGCCATGGAGTCGCTATCCATGCGCAAGCAAACGGCTTCCGGGAAAGTTGCATTGACCTCCGCCTCGAGACGCTGCGTGCCGCGGCCGGAAAAACGAATCCCTTCGAACCCACAGGCGGGACAAACATTGGGCACGGGAACGACGTAGTCACAATAATGACAGACGGCCCGTTCTCCCTCGCGATGGTGTGTCAGTGAAATGTCACAATTCGGGCACTCCACGACATGCCCACACCCCGGACATTGAATGGTCGTTGAAAAGCCGCGGCGGTTGAGCAAGAGGATAACCTGCCCTCCGTCACGCAATGCGCCGCGGACGGCCTGGCCCAAGGGTCTGGTGATGGCCCCCCGCCGAAAACTCCCGCGGCCCTGCGTTCGCAGGTCGACCGTCATCACGTCGGGCAACGGCCGATGAGAAACACGGTCAGGCATGGCAACCATCTGGTAATTCCCCTGCTGAGCTTCGAACCAGCTCTCCAAGGATGGAGTGGCCGTTCCAAGAACGAGCGGAATTTGTTCCATCACAGCGCGTTGCAGCGCGACGGTTCGAGCATGGTAGCGGGGTACCTTGTCCTGCTTGAACGAAGCGTCGTGTTCCTCGTCCACGACGATCAAGCCGAGGTGAGGAGTGGGAGCAAAAATAGCGCTCCGAGCACCGACGACGACCTGCGTCCTCCCCTCGGCGATCTGCTGCCAGTGCCAGTGGCGCTCCGCCGGACTCAAGTGACTGTGCAGCACGGCGACCCGGTCAAATCGGGATTGAAAACGGCGACGTGTCTGCGGGGTCAAACTAATCTCGGGTACCAAGACAATCGCCTGCCGACCATATTGGATCACTTCGTCGATCGCCCGAATGTACACTTCGGTCTTGCCGCTGCCCGTAACGCCATGCAACAAGACCGTCTGGTGACGACCCTCCTTGACCGGCGCGAGTATCGCCTGCAACGCGCGCCGCTGTTGATCGCTCAACGTCAGGTGCCGCTCACGCTCGACCGACGATAACTCGCATTCGGCCGTCTGCACCCGGAGCGTCTGAGCTTCGATCAACCCCTTACGCCGCAAGGCTTGGATCGGGTGCTGTGAACAACCAGCGTGCGTCGCGAGTTGGACCGGCGTCATCGGCTGCTCGGCGGCCGCCCGCACTCGCAACACGGGGGCCTGCTTTGTCGGGGGTTTTGGTTTGGCGAAGTGGGGCGC
>CAYNDU010000399.1:0-5873 GCA_964395615.1 uncultured Pirellulaceae bacterium
TTGGCCCAGACGGGTCCTAGGATGCATTGCGCGGTGCCGATCGAGTGACCTGCCAGCCGATGAGTAGGGTTGACGGCGCAAACGGCGTATTACGAGAAGAGATGTACCGAGCAGTGGTGTCATCATGAACGAGTGTCCTTCACTTCTCCCGTCAAGGCGCGGCTGCCTCTGTCCGGGTTAACCGGACATTACACCCTGCTCCCATCTGCTACCCGTTTTCGCCAATTCTCTGGCTCATGCCGTCGGTCTCATTAGTGTCCGAATGCCGGCGGCCGTTGAGGAATACGATTATGGCAACCGACTTTCGCCTCAAAGAACAACTACCCAACCTGACCGAACGCATCGTGCAGACCTATCACGAAGTAGGTACGATCAACCATTTGGGGCATTGCCCGCTACCACAATATGAAGCGGTGATCTCGGTGATCGCCGATTTGCAGGAAGTGCTCTATCCTGGATATTGCCGTCGTGAGGGGCTGCACAACGGCAACGTCACCTACCATACGGGTGACTTGATTGATGGATTGCACGACAAACTGACCACGCAAATCGGCCGTGCCTTGCAGCATGAAGCGCGACGCATGGGGGACGCCGATGCGCACGATCCATGTGACGAGGATTACGAGGCCAAGGGGCAAGCGATTGCGATTGAGTTCTTGGAAAAGCTGCCTGATCTGCGACGCATGTTGGCCACCGACGTCGACGCGGCCTTCGACGGTGACCCGGCCTGCAAGAACCTGGACGAGGTGATTTTCTGCTATCCTGGGCTCGAGGCGGTTACGGTCTACCGATTGGCCCACGAGTTGTTTCGCCTGGATGTGCCGATGATCCCGCGGATGATGACCGAATGGGCTCACAAAGAGACCGGGATCGATATCCATCCCGGCGCCCGCATTGGTCACCATTTCTTTATCGATCACGGCACGGGCGTCGTCATCGGCGAAACATGCGAGATCGGCGATCACGTAAAAATCTATCAAGGGGTTACGCTCGGTGCGTTGAGTTTCCCAACCGATTCCAGTGGGAATCTGATCCGCGGTCGCAAACGCCATCCCACGATCGAGGATCGGGTTGTCATTTATGCCAGCGCCACGATTCTCGGTGGCGATACGGTCGTGGGACACGACTCAGTGATTGGCTCGAGCGTATGGCTGACGTCGAGTGTCCAGCCGTTTGCCACGGTAGTCATGGAAAAACCGAGACTCAAAATTCGATCCAGTGACAAAAGCGAGCCTCCGGCAGACTACCAGATTTGAACCGGTATTCCGTCGAACCTCAGGTGCCTTCACCGCAGAACGGAGGGCCATATTGGCAAGAAGGGCCATCGACCAGGTTGTGGACTCGCGGCGACGAGCGGGCCGATCGATCGCGTCGTACGTCCTTTGTACCGGTATCGTGACGGCAGTCTTCTTGTCGTGCAGTGGCGGCTGCGATGATTCCCATCCGGCAGAGAATCCCGCATTGCGGCCGGCATTCGATTCAACAACGGTCGCTCGCGAAGTCGCACAGTTTTGCGGTGACTGCCATCCGACGCCAACGGCCGGGAGCTTTCCGGCCGATCAATGGGCCGGTCATGTGTCGCAAGGGTTTGCCTTCTATTACGAATCTCTGCGCGAGGACCTGACACCCCCGCCTCCGCATCAGATTGTCGAGTACTTTCGCCGAGAGGCGCCGACCGAGTTTGAAATCCCGGCTCTCGGCGCCGCACCCAGCGAACCGCGAGAGTTTTTCACCCGGAGCACGGTCGCCTTCGATTCGCATCCAGACCTGGCCCTGTCGGTTGCCGATATCCACTGGCTGCCACTTGGGTCGGCCGATTCCCGGTCGCTCGTGTTTTCGGACATTCGCCATAATGAACTGCGGATCCTTGATCCCACCAACGGTGCCACCCAGGGCCTTGCCGTCCATAAACCGTGTCTCTTCGCTCGTTGCGACCTGGATGGTGATGGCGTGAGTGATCTGGTTGTCGCGGGTATCGGCACGTTTCAGGCAGCCGACCATCAACTCGGATCGATCGCCTGGCTACCCGGCCAGGGCACGACATTTGACGAAGCACGGCAATTGACGAGCGGCCTGGCGCGCGTCTCCGACGTGCAGCCGACGGACATCGACGGTGACGGTGATCAAGACCTGGTCGTCGCCGAATTTGGGTGGCGGTCGACCGGACGGGTCCTGCTGCTGCGCAACCGAGGTGTCATTGACGGCGAATTGCAGTTTTCGACCCAGGTGATTGATCGGCGTCATGGGGCGATCCATGTGCCGGTCTCCGATATGGACCACGACGGCCGGCCCGATGTCGTCGTGCTCTTCGGACAGGAGTTCGAGACCGTCGAAGTGCTACTCAATCGAGGAACGTCCACAGCGCGTGGTCGCTGGCGTTTTGATCGTAGGACGATTTTCGAAGCGGATCACCCTGCTTTTGGATCGACGGGGATCGAACTGGTCGACCTGGACGGCGACGGCGATGACGACGTGGTCTACACCAACGGCGACGTCCTTGACACACCGACCATGCGTCCCTACCAAGGCGTGCAGTGGTTGGAAAACCGGGGCACTTATCCATTTTCATTTCATCGCCTGGTCCGCTTGCCCGGGACCCAACGCGCACGGGCAGGGGATCTGGACAACGATGGCGATTTGGATCTGGCGGCCGTGACGATGCAGCCGGATCCTGTGATCGAAAAGTACGGCGAGGGGCCGTTCCACTCGGTGGTTTGGCTCGAGCAGACGACGCGCGGCCGGTTCACCGTGCATGAAGTCGAGAAAGGCAACAGTCACCACGCCGCACTCGAATTGGGAGATTTTGATGCGGACGGCGATCTGGATCTGGCCGTTGGAAATTTCCAGATCGTCCGTGACGGCCGGACCTTTCCCTGGATCGACATCTGGTGGAATCAATATACTCACGGTGAAACACCTTCGCATGGCAAACCGAATGAATGACATTGGACGCACTCGTGGATTGGTTACCGAGACATTCGGGGAATGAACGCATACCGATGCCTGACGCAAGTACGGATCGCCCTGGAGAACGGACCGGAATGCCCGTCGCACGCGTTCATAACGAATCACGGCCCAGCCGGTTCATCGTACGTTTGCAATATGTGTCGAGTGCTCTACTCGTCGGGTGCTTGATCACGGCCGGCTGTCACTCGAACCAATCCACGGAATCCCAACGATTGATCGAGGAACTAACGCGTGCCGGGGCGGGGATCGAGCTAGACTCGAATGGCGAGGTTGAATTCATCAATCTCTCCAAGTGCGACGTTTCGTCCGATCAACTGGTCAGGCTGGGCCAATGGAAGCACCTGAAAAAACTGTGGCTCGACCACGTGCTGCTGACCGACGATCAAATGCCGGCGCTGGCGACACTTAAAGGGCTTCAAGTGCTTGTTCTCAGCCATACAAGGGTTACGGATAACGGCCTGAGCCACGTCGCTCGTCTGCATCAGCTGAAAGAGCTTTACCTGGTCGGAACAGCCGTGTCTGACGAGGCCGTCTACCAGTTGAACGAGCAAATTCCCAGCCTTCAGATTTTCTATTGAACAGGGCTCTGCCACGATGCGTGAATCGTCTCCGATTGCCCGGTCCGCTTGGGTCAGGAACGACTGGCCGAAGTCTGATGCGCGCTGGAATCGGCCCGATCTCGAGCGGGCGAGGGCAGGGGGGCGTTGGAAATGTGTGGTAACGGTGATCGTCGCCGGTTTCTTGACGCCGGCGATTGGCGCCGGCGTCGTGTCGGAAGTCCTCGCCAAATTTCCGGGCTCGGCTGCGACACAAAAAACGGAACATCCGGGGCAAGAACTCTATCGCCGGCATTGCGAATCGTGCCATGGATCGAGGGGCGATGGCTGGGGACCGGCCGCCCGTTACGTGTACCCGCTGCCGCGCAATCTCCGGACGGGCCAGTTCCGCCTGGTCTCGCGTACGAACTACCAGCCGGGTCGCGAGGATATTGCCCGCGTGTTGGAGCAGGGGATGCCCGGCTCGGCCATGATGGCGTTTCGTTCCTTGAACGATTCGGATCGGACGAAGTTGGTTGATTACGTGATGCAGTTGCGCCGAGACGGCCTGAGCGAAGCGGTCATCGAGAGGTGGAGGGCGTGGGAGGAACCGTTCGAATCGTCTGATGTCGACGCGTTCGTTGCCGATCGCTTGAAACCGGCTCCTCAGCTGACCGTGGGACCGATTTCTGAGACGAATCGACAAGCTATCGAACGGGGACGCGAATTGTATCGCCTGCATGTGTGCCAGACCTGCCATGGCAGTGATGGACGCGGTGCTCGAGATCTGCCGCTGTATGACGAAGACGACCAGTTGGTTCGCCCACGTGACCTCGTCTACGAACCGTTCAAAGGGGGTCGGTCGGTTGAGTCGATCTATCGGCGCATTCGCTTGGGAATGCCCGGCAGCCCGATGCCCACGCACATGAACTTGAACGACGCCGAGATGTCCGACCTGATCGCGTATGTCATGTCGTTGTCACGTGAGCCAAAACGTATCTTGACCAATCACCAACGTCGGCAACTGGTGGTCGACAACGCCTACCTGGATCAGAGTCCGATCCAACCAGAACCTGACAGGAAACGAACTCCGACGGTCCGTTCCGAGTACTGATGCGGCAGGCGCTCGCGCCGATAAAGTTCCGCATGCCCTCGTTCGCGACGGAGCAACGCGCTCAAAGGGTAACCGGCAACTGACCATCAGGTGGCAGCGGACGCAACAACGGAATCAGCACGAAGACGATGACTGCCTGAGACGGCGTGCCCGGAGCGCCCATTGCCGAAGTGCCAGAACGATGAGCGCCAACCAGCCGAGGGCGCTGATGGCCCCACCCCAATACGCCGTGACCGGGCGGTATCGGAAGGTCACCAGCCATCGGCCCGGCTGCAGATAGGCTCCGCGCATAACCAGATTCGTTTGCCACACCCGTGTCGTTCGTTTCGATCCGTCTGGCGATTCGACCGTTGCGACCCATTCCGGGTCGAATTGATCACTGACGACCAGCAGACCAGGAGCTTGCATGTGCACGGCCACTCGTACAAACTGCGTGTCTTCGGAGAGGACTTCGCACGTCTCGCCGAGCGCCGGTGAGTCGGCTGCCGGCAGCTTGGGAGGTTGTCGCCCAGGCGTCGCGGCGACGACCGCCGTCTGTCGCAATTCTCTCGTCGTTCGTCCACGGCACAAAACGGCTTCCGCCTGGGCGTCCAGCGAATCTCGGGTCCGTTCCGAAGGCGATGCCAGGACTTCCACCTTGTGCACGATCCAGGCCCGGGGCAACGCGTTCGGATTCAATTGGATCGCGAAATTGGCGATCTCGGCCAGCCGTCCGGTTCCCGGCTGGCCGGCCGGCCGTTTTGCAACCTTGCCGGGCCCCGTCAGATTCCGAGCAGCGGGCGCAGGCCGCCAGATCTGCTCGGCACCCAGCAAGTTCACCAATTGCTGCACGCGATGGTGACGCCGGGCGGTACGCAACAGCGCCTGGTACTCGGCCGAATGTAAGCTGCGCGTCGTGGACAACGAACGTGCGCCATCGAGCAGATGGAATTTGGGATACCGAGTCGCTCGGTCCCAACGCACCACTTCGGCCCGGCGGTCTTTCGAATTCGATGCGAGCCAGTCCTCAGGAACCCAACGCCTTTGAGCCGGCCGATAGATTCGTTGATTCGAACCCGTGAGATCAGGGCGCGACGTCTTGTTGTCATGACGGATCGCTTCCATCGGTGCCGTCGCCACCAGCCAGTGATTTGCACAGGCAAGATCCCCGGCCGAGATCAGAAAGAGCAGACCGAGGGCCACCGGGGTCGTTCGAAAACGCCACAAGACAAGGCCGGCCAAGAGGCAGACCAACCCGGTATGCAAGCAGGTCCACT
>CAYNDU010000400.1:0-5872 GCA_964395615.1 uncultured Pirellulaceae bacterium
GATTTCTCCGCCTTACGCGGGACGAAAGCCGGTTGCAGAATACCATCCCAACGCCCGCTGGTTGAGCGACAACGGGCGGCGAGCCGAGCTCACCGAGTGCGTCGAGTTTACCAACGTCGCCATTTTCGAGAAGGAATGTCGGCGCATGCCGATGCTCGTACTTCATGAACTGGCTCACGCCTACCACCACCAGGTGCTCGGCTTTGAACATCCGGAGATCAAGGCCCTGTTTGAGCGTGCTCGCAAGAGCGGCACCTATGACGCCGTGCAAAGAAACAACGGACACGTCGAGCGCGCCTATGCGATGACCGACCAGAAGGAGTATTTCGCAGAGACCTCTGAGGCCTTTCTCGGAACCAACGACTTCTTCCCATTCAACCGCCGGCAACTCGAAGAACATGACCCTGACATGTTCGAATTGCTCGAGCGGATTTGGCAGTAACCCTGCGGGGCGTTCGGCGCCGCGTCTGCGAGTTGACAGTTTCAGCATATTGCATACACTCCGCAAACTGTCCGGCGACCGTCGCGTGGCACGAAGTGGAATATTGAGATAGGGTCGACGGATGATTGTTTCACGTATGACCTTGACCGTCGGCCTGTTGACGGTCGTGGCACGGACCCCCGGCGCCGCCGACTACTACGTCGGGCCGGACGGGAAAGACTCCAACCCGGGAACCAGGAGTCGGCCGATCGCTACGTTGGAGCCGCTGGCCGGTCGACTGGTCGCCGGTGATCGAGTCCTTTTGCTCGGCGGCACGTACACCAGGCCACTGAAGATTCGGGGCTGGCAGGGGACCGCAACTGAGCCCATCGTTCTGGCCGCGGCGCCGGGAGAACCTGTCGTCCTTGACGGGACGGATTTATTGCCGGACCGGTGGCAAGAAGTCGATCCCGATTCCCGCGAGGGCCGGTCCATTCAAGCGGATCAATGGAAGCGTCTCAAGGGCAGGCTCTACTGCCAGACGATATCGACACCCATCAATGCGCTCATTTACGACGGGCGTCTGATGAGTGACGCCCGTTGGCCCAATGCTCGCTGGGACGACCCGTGGCGATTGGATCGGTACATGGTTCTACGCCGTGCCTCGGAGGAAAGCCGGTTGGGACGGCTCCACGACGGACTGCCGACGGAAAATGCGTTGGAGGAATCACAGCGCTGGTTGATATATGACCGCAGTCAGCTCCACCATCGCGATGAAATGCTGGGTGATACTGGATTGAGCTTTGATGGTTCGGTCGTCGTGCTCAGTCACGCGTGGGGCAGTTGGGCCTCCCGGATAACTGCTCATGACGCCGGGTCCGACGAATTCGAATACGACACGACGTTTACCGGGAGCAGGGGAATTCAGTCGGAGGCGGTTGGGTTTCTCAATCACCGCTTAGATTGGAGCAAGGCGCGACAGCAATTCAAGCGAAGCAGCCACGGCGGCCTGCACTTTTTCTTCGTCGGGCTGCCTGCCCTGGATATCGAGGAAGAATGGTGGTATGACGCCCCGACCCGGAGACTCTATTTCATCGCTCCTGACGGGCGTCGCCCCCTGGCCGGTCGTACGCGTGGCAAGCGACGTGACTACCTTTTGACGGCAAGTGAATGCCGCTACCTGCACATCCGGGGGCTCCGTTTTCTCGGCGCAGCCGCATTGTTGGAAGACTGCTCGAAGAGCCGAATAGAAGATTGCCGTTTTCGCTTCAGCTCGTATCACAAGTTCTCGGTCGGAAATTTCGACATGCCGGTAACGACTCGGATTGTCAACAACCGCGCGCAGGTCGGTGCAAAGCAAACGTTTGGAAATGCCCTGGTCAATTGCCGGTTTACGTACCTGGACGGGAACGCGTTCGAGGGTCGCAGCGCCGGCTTGACCATTGACAATCTCTTGATCTACCGGACCCAGCAGACGACCCTGGGCCTCGATTCGCGCTCAATGAGCATCAATGATCCACGCCTGGTTCGCCGCGTGACGATCGAAGACGTGGGCGCGTCGGTCGGAATCAAGGGTGGCGGGATGGACTCCATTTATGAGCTGAACAACATTTCGCGTTTTGGTGGATTGCAGTACGACGGGGCCAGCTTGCAGATGGGCGGCCGGGACAAGATCATCTATCGCTACAACTGGTCGCATGATCATCCGAAGCGGTCGTATCGATTTGATGCGGGCAGTTATCCCTCCTTTTCCAATGCCTTCGGCGAAATGAGCTACAACGTTGCCTGGAATACGCCAGGCGGATTCGCGGTCAAGGGCGACGACCACCTGCTGCACAACAACGTACTGATCGGCGAGGGTAACTTGGAGTTGTTCAACATGAAACGCTGGGGTGGAAGGAACGAACGGACGGTCGTCGCCAATAACATTGCCCCGGGATTATCCGCCGGTACCGACGATTGGAACGATCCGATCGTCCGTAAGAGCACACAGCCCAAGTCCGGACAACCGGTTGAGCGGCCCGCTGCGCAGGCCGCCGCTCAGGAACCGTCCGCCAAATTGAAACGACGCGGTCATGGAGCGAGCAAGGCGCGCCGGTTATCGGAAGTCCTTGCGGTTCAGAAGAACAACTACTTCGGCGCTCCGACGGCCGTATTGCGCGATCCGGCCAACCTGGATTTTCGACCGAAGCGAAACTCGCCACTCATTGACGGAGGGTACCGGCTGAGACAACGGGATGTTCCCTGGAAAAACATCCCGTTTACGGGCGACGACCAGGTTCAAGGCGTTGCACCCGATATTGGAGCATATGAATTCGGAGCAGACCAATACTGGATTCCCGGATTCCAGTTCGCCGAAGCCTCGACCCCTATCCCGCCCGACGGCACGAAAACCGCAAAGAAGGACTGCGACCTGATGTGGCTCGGTGGCTATCGAGCCGACCGACACGAGGTCTATTTTGGAACGTCCTCGGAACGGGTGACGCAGGCCACGCGACGCTCACCGCAATACACGAGCACCTTCTCCGACTCTTCGAACATTTATCATCCAACGGGTCTTGAAACGGGCAAGACCTACTTCTGGCGAGTCGACGCGATTCGTGGCCAACTTGTAACCAAGGGCCGTACTTGGAGCCTGACCGTCGCGCAAGACTCGTCGCGGTGAATACGCGCTCCCGCGTGGTCCGCGCGAACGGTACTTCAACCATGCGCGCCCTGTCGACGCGCCGGCAAACCCATGCAAATCGACGGGGCCCGACGAATTTGCCCCCCGCCGATCCAACGAGTACGATGAGTGCTCATGGTTGGATAGCCTTTTTCCGTGATCTTCCTGGAGAGACGTCATGCGTGTTTTTGTCCGACTGGTCGCCCTGGCGGCCGTTTCGACTTCCGCGATTCTTGGGGTGGCCGATGAAACGCGTGTGCCGGGCAAGCAAGTGCCATGTAGTGTCGAGGTACCGGCCAATTTGAATATCACGAAGAAACGCGTTCGATCCAAGTCCGAAACGCCCGCCGAAAAGGCAAAGCGGCGACGGGCGTGGCTCGAGGATCGGGTCGATCCAAATACGACCGAGCAACTGCGCTACTGGCTCTACTTGCCGGAGAACTATGCGTCGAAAGACAAATGTCCGCTCATTCTCTTCTTGCATGGCGCGGGTGAACGGGGCAACAACTTGGAGAGAGTCAAGGTGCACGGCCCGCCCAAGATCGTGGAACAGCGGTCGGATTGCCCGGCGATCGTCGTCTCGCCACAATGCCCCCTCGAACGAATTTGGAGCCCCACGCAGCTGAGCCTGCTGCTGGACAAATGCATGAAGACGTTGAAGGTCGATCCGGACCGAGTCTACGTTACCGGTCTGAGCATGGGGGGGTATGGCACATGGGCGCTGTGCGCAAGAGAGCCCGATCGATTTGCAGCCGCAGTGCCGATCTGTGGCGGGGCCGATATAAACCAAGCACCGCGACTAATTGACTTGCCAATCCACGTGTTCCACGGTGGCAAGGACACGGTGGTTTCGGTTGAGAACAGCCGGAAAATGGTCGCCGCCATTCGCGCGGCGGGTGGCACAAAAGTCGAGCTGACGATCTATCCCGACGCGGGACACGACGCGTGGACCAAGACCTATGACAACGACGACGTTGCCGAGTGGCTATTGAGTCAGAAACGCGGCAAGTAGCAAGCGCCGACGCTCACGGTTCTTGGAACCGCCTGACACGCCGCCTTATTACGTCCGTCAGGGACGATGATCGACTCGATCGTTGTCAACTTCGATGTTCGTGCCGGTGCCGTCGATCGATCAACGGACGATCGGCGTACGATGTTCAGTGCGGATACGTCTGGTGAATCGCACGGCGCGGTCGATCCCGGGATCCGCATCCTAAACCCTTCTCATCGTCGCAAACGATCCGAGTCGGAGTGTCAGGGTGGCGAAACGAGGACGTCGAATTCATGGGCCGTCTATTGGCGAAACTGAGACAGGCATTCCACCTGGCCCGGGGCCGATCCGTGGAATTCGACCTGAGTGCTTACCAAAAGACCCTGGACCACATAAACCGGTTCGATTTCGGAGGCGCCCAGGACTCCCAATTGCAAGCCACATCGGCCGACATCGTGTCTCAAGCACGTAAGGGTGTTCCCGCCGATCGACTTCTTCCCCAGTCCTTTGCGTTGGTCAGAGAGGCAGCCGATCGCGTTTTGGGCCTGAGGCCGTTCGATGTTCAGGTGATGGCAGCAATCGCCATGCATCAGGGAAATCTGGCTGAGATGCAGACCGGCGAAGGCAAGACGCTGACCGCAGTAATGCCGGCCTACCTGAACGCGCTCACCGGCCGCGGAGTCCACGTACTGACGTTCAACGACTACCTCGCCACGCGTGACGCCGAGTGGATGGGAGCTCTCTTTCGCTTTCTCGGTCTGACCGTAGGATCCGTTCAACAGGGAATAAGCGCGCCGCAACGAGTCGATGAGTATTCGAAGGACATGGCGGGCCGCGGAACCGATATCCGACTCGGCGGTGACGAATCGCCGGCTCGCGACAAGATCGTCGCTCTTGGCGGTCTGTACGTCATTGGCACGAATCGACACGAGAGCCGGCGGATCGACGACCAGTTGCGAGGCCGCGCAGGTCGCCAGAGTGATCCGGGCGAGAGCCGATTCTATATTAGCCTCGAAGACGATCTGATCCAACGCTACGGCATCCGCGATCTCATCCCTCCGAACTACCGCACGCTCCGGGGCCGGGAGCCTATCGATGACACCCGGGTGACGCGGGCGATTGAGCGGGCGCAACGGATCATTGAAAGCCAGAGCTTCGACATCCGAAGGACGCTATGGCGATATGCCTCGCTCATCGAGGAACAGCGGAAAGAGGTCCACGCACGCCGCCGCGCATGGTTGGAAGATCGCCCTCCCGAGAGCCTGCTGGCCGATCGCTGCACGGACCGGTATGCCGAGCTGTTGCCGGTCGTCGGTGATTCCGTACTACGCACGGTCGAGCGTCAGATCACGCTCGCGCAAATCGATCGATGCTGGGCCGACTACCTTGCCCACATCGCCGAACTTCGCGAGAACATTCACTTGATGGTCCTGGCGAACCAGGATCCCTTGGACGAGTTTCACAAAATGGCGGGCCGTGAATTCGCCACCCTCAATCGTCGCATTGACGACGACATCGTAACGGCTTTTCTTTCGGCGACCATTACGTCCAACGGTATCGATGTCGAGTCGGAAGGATTGCAGGGACCGGCCTCGACGTGGACGTATCTAATCAACGACAATCCATTCGGAGACGTGTTGCAGCGATTGTTTAAGGGCCTGAAACGGCAGTTGTCCAGCGCAACGGACGGGAGCAAGTGATCGCGTCATTGCCATAAGAAGGACGTCAAATAGCCACGATGCTATCAGAAATCACCCACCATAGCAGGTTGTCGCAGCACAGGTGCGAGGGCGAC
>CAYNDU010000401.1:0-5866 GCA_964395615.1 uncultured Pirellulaceae bacterium
GAGACGGACTCACCCTGCCCCGCTTGCGCGATCCCCCAATGGTTGGTTGCTATGCAGCGTCTACCACGGGCAAGCTGCCCGTGGCAACGGCCCTTGTTACGCGTTTTCCGGTAGCAGCCGGGCTTTCTCTGTCTCACGGGCCGAAGGGCCCGTTCGCAGTGCCTCGTTCGTACGCTTCGTTCCGGCGAAGACGAGGCGCTGTCGGCGCTGCTTCACAACGAGTTCAGCATCTCGGCGGCTTTCGTCTCGAATAGCGACTGCCACGCGGGTGCCAGAAGACAGTCACTGTCTTCCTGAGCCCGGCCTACGTTCTTAAGCTGTTTGGCAGTCGGGGCGTAATAAATGTACCCGTTCGTATAGCCTGCGACGAACGTGAGTTTGTGGGGAGAGAGTTGCTTGATATTCAGGCCGATTTGCACGGTGAGTTCTCCAGGGAATGTCAGCAGAACAAAACCGCCGATCCTGAGCGCGGTCAGTTCCACATCAATGGTCGGTTTCTCGGCGACCTTCGTTTCCTCCATGTGTTTTCGTAAGAGCGCCAGATTCGTTTGCAGCCTTGTCAGGCGTTCCATGACCAGGATGTTGTCAATGTAACTTTGAATGCTGGCGCGGTTGACATCGTCCATCTTCTTCAGGTCGCTGCGGCCGGTCGCATGCTGACTTAGATAGCCGTGCGCGTAGTACGCGGGAAAATCGTCCGACAATTTGTACTTCACCATCAAAGGGAGAAACGTCTCGAGATTCAGACTAGTGCCCTTGAGTGATCGAAGCAGGCTGTCACGGGTCGATTCCATCTCGCGAATGCGCGAGGCATAGTTGGCTCGAGGTAACGCCAGCGATTCGTTCATGATGACGAACCGGCTGTCTGTGCCGCAGGCGATTTGTCGGGCGGCGCGCAGAGTGCTGAGACCCAGCATGTGTCCCAGCGGGACGGCGCTGCGAGGGTGGTCCACGTCCTTGTAGTAGACCGGATTGATGTCTCCGGCGCAGCCTTGCAGGAAGAGGGCCGTCGTATTCGGTCCGGCGTTTTCCTCGATCACTTGTGAGGCAAATCCGGTGATATCAGACGTGTTGGCCCCGCTCGGCACTCCTTGGATAGGGTGGCAGGCGAAGTTATACACGATGGCCAGGGGAGTGCCGTCATCCCGATTCAAACGAAGCAGGCCAATCTCAGGATCGACTGGTCCGATGCCTACGATCTGATCATCGGGAGGCAGGGAATAGGCGTGTCGTACATCGGCATGCGTGCCGTCTCTCAGTTTCAATCGCCGGTTTTCCATGATTCGGTCCTCCCGGCCGACCCCCGCGCCGACGGTCACTGGAACCATTGCGGCTGCCGCCTCGCGCACAACTTGGATCGTCTTTTGCTCCACGTCGCGACACACAACCCCATGACAATGACTGGCGTTAATCAACTGATGCGACGGTGGAATCTTTAGCTCGGCTTCGATTCGGCTCCGCACGTTGCCAAGAAAATGGTTGTCTATGTGACCGATCTCACCGATCGCCACGGCATCGATGCTCACGACGGCCACCGTTGTTTTTCCGTCGGTCACGACCAGTGCGCGCGCGTACAAAGGGCCCTCGACAGGCCCAGCATCACGATTCGTGATATCGATCTTCGCGGCTCCGGCTTGCAGACCGGCAGAAACGTTGCTCGAACTCGCGCCAAACATGGTGACACAGGCCAGCCCAAGCCGGACAAGCCAGGTATGAACGTGCCGGCTGTCGAATCGACGGTAACACGCTCGAGAAGAGAATCTCGGGACCAAACGAATACTTGGCGAAAGACCCATTTGCCGCTCCTTATTCTGCTTACCAGACACTCGCCTTCACCCATCTGATGATACCCTGAATTCGCGCGGAATACGGGGGCCGGCTGCCGAGCCCGCTGTGCCGAAGGGGCGAGTCTTTTCGTTCGCCGTTGCTACGTCCATTTGGTAAACTCTCAGGGCACCGTCAGACCTACCGCGACGCATCCCGCAAGAGGACCACTCGAATGTCGCCGCCCAATTCACGACTGCTCGTTCTTGCCTGCCTGGTGATCACGTCTCTGCACGTCGGTTTGACGCGCGCCGAGAATCGTCTGGATCAGCGTCCGGCTGGGCCCGGCGAATGGGGGTACCGTCCAGGGGACGGTAGCCGGTCAGCCGTGAATCCACCCAGCTTCAGCTGGCGGCCTCAACGCGATATCGACCTTTGGGAGCTTGAATGCCAGACGGTCGACAAGTCGGAGAGTGCCGTCTACCGGTCGTCGGTCCGAAAGTTCAACGTGCATACTCCGGCCAGGGCGTTTGCTCCAGGCAAATACCGCTGGCGATATCGAGGTCGGGCGGAGGACGGGAAGACGACCGAGTGGAGTCGCTATCGAGCGTTCACGCTGCCGGCGAATGCGGCAGAAATGCCCATGCCGTCGCGCTCCGAATTGCTCGGTCGTATCCCCACTCATCACCCTCGGCTCTTTGTTCGGCCCGAGGATCTGCCCCGTCTGAAGGAACTGGCCCGGGGGTCGCTCAAGGCAGAATATGAGCAACTCGTTCGCCAATCCGAACAGTTGCTCGCCACGCCGCCGCCAACGGCAGAGCCGCCAAAATATCCGCCGGGGACAGTTCGGAACAGCGACGCATGGCGCAAAATCTGGTGGGGCAATCGGACGTACACCATTCGCGCTCTCAACGGTGCCGCAACGCTGGCATTTACTCGGTTGCTCGGGGGCAAAGAAGAATATGGACGCCAGGCCAAGCGGATTCTGATGGCGTGTGCCGAGTGGGATCCGAAGGGAGCAACGGGATATCGCTATAACGATGAAGCCGGGATGCCGTACAACTACTATTTCGCTCGCACCTACACGTTTGTCAACGACCTGCTCACCGATGAAGAACGTGCACTTTGCCTTCGCATCTTGAAAGTGCGCGGCGACGAGATGTACCGCCACCTCTATCCCAGGCATCTCTGGACTCCCTATAGCAGTCACAGCAATCGCGCGTGGCATTTTCTGGGTGAGGTTGGGATCGCAACGCTGGGTGAAGTGGAAGGTGCCGACGACTGGGTCTGGATGGCCATGAACGTCTTTTATAATACGTATCCCGTCTGGTCCGATGCTGATGGCGGTTGGCACGAGGGTACTCAGTATTGGCGTAGCTACATCGATCGATTCACCTGGTGGGCCGATGTCATGCGGGCGGCGATGGGAGTCAATGCCTACGTGAAGCCCTATTTTTCGCAAATCGGATATTATCCGATCTACTTGTTGCCACCCGGAAAGATCGGAGGAGGATTCGGCGACTTGAACGCCCGGGCCACGTCCGCCGATTGCCGAACCCTGATGAGCCAATTGGCCGTCCAGGCTTCCAACGGGTACTGGCAGGCCTACGTCGAGCAACTCGGTGGGCCTCGTGTCGGCTCGGGCTACATAGGTTTCGTGCGCGGGTCGCTGCCACCGGTGAAGCCGCGAGCTTTGAATGCGTTACCGTCGTCCCGCATCTTCCGAGGCATCGGCCAGGCCGTGCTCAACACGACCCTCGAAAACGCGAACAACGATGTTCAAATCGTCTTCAAGTCGAGTCCGTTTGGTACCTGGTCACACGGGTACGAGGCGAATAACTCGTTCCTGCTGTGGGCCTACGGTCAACGCCTGTTGATACGCAGCGGCTATCGGGACAGCTATGGCACCGAACATCACCGTCGCTGGATGTGGAGCACGCGCAGCGTAAATAACATCACCGTGGACCAGGGTGGGCAGCTGTCACACTCTCAGGCCTCCGTCGGGCGAATCGTGGCATTTGCCTCGAGCCCGACCGTCGATTACGTCGTGGGTGAGGCGGGAGATGCCTATCGACCGACGACGAACGCACCCTCGGCCCTTAATCGATTCACCCGTTCCATCCTGTTCGTCAAGCCCGACCTGATTGTTGTCTATGATTCTCTGGCCGCCCGAACGTCGTCTACTTTCGAATATTGGTTGCATGCCACCCATCCCTTTGATGCCAAGGATCCGCGACGAATTCGACTGAACGTAGATGACGTGGACTGCGACATCGAACTGCTCGCGCCGACTGGGCTCAGGTTGACACAGACCGACCAATACGATCCCAATCCCAGGCCGAGAATCACGCTGCGCGAGTGGCACCTGACCGCCGCCACGTCGAAGCCCGCTCGTCAAGTAGAATTTGTTGCCGTCTATCGACCTCGCCGTCATTCGGATCCTGTGCCCGCGCGGTCGCAACTCGTCTCTGACGAAGAAAACTATACGCTCAAGGCAAGTCAGGGAGAGACCTCGGTCGAGATCCAACTCCCAAAAAGACACGCTCAACCCGACCGGAACGTGGTCATCGTCCGGCGCGACCCAGGCGGAAAAGAACTTGAACGCGTTCGAGTGCCTCTAGGGAAATGAACATAGGCAAATGAAGGGGTCAGGACTCTTTTGTGCGAAGCACCCTTCGGGCCGTTCCGGCAAAAGAGTCCTGACCCCTTTCTACGGATGGGATGGATCGCCGGCCGGATCGGCGTTGAACGAGTGGGGGTCCTTCTCTTGCCTGAGCGGTGGCACGGCGTGTGTTTCCAAGGCGTCTGGTTGAGTTCGTTTGAGGTGTTCACTTCCCGGGGAGACGAGGGACCAGACTACGGAAGAAATCAACAGGCCGACGGATAGCGTGATGGCGGCCACCGAATTCCACCAAAGCGAGGTCGTATCCTTTGTGGCCAATCCATTCGTTCCGACCGAGTCGTTAGCAATCCGAGTGCCGTTGGAAAGGCCATGATACCGGGCGTGACAGAGACGCAAGTCTTCGGCAAGTTGGCCAGCCGTGGCATACCGTACGACGGGCTGCTTTTCCAGGCATCGCTCGACGATTCGCGAAAGGTCTCGCCGCTCGTTGCTTACTCCATCGCTTAATCCATCAATACCGGCCTCGAACGCATCGTCGTTCAATCGTAACGGTTTCGGCTCCTGATGGAGGATTTGTTCAAAAAGTTCAGGAAAGGACGCGGCATGAAACGGACGCCGCCCAGTCAACAGTTCGTACAGGATCACGCCGAGCGCCCAGATGTCGCAACGACCGTCGAGCATCGCGTTCGGTTGACCGATCTGTTCCGGTGCCATGTAGGCAGGAGTGCCGGAAAGAGTTTTCTCCCAAGCGTTCCTTTCGGTCTCATGCAAGGCCAGGCCAAAATCGGCAATTCGGGGCCGGCGACGCGCGTCGAGCAGAATATTCGACGGTTTCACGTCGCGGTGAATGATCCCCTGTTGGTGAGCAAAATCGAGTGCGTCCGCGCATTGGGCAATGATCTCCAGCGTTTCGGAAATCGGTGGCCGTTGGCGTGTGATCAGGCGGTCCAGCGATTGGCCAACCATCAGCTCGCACACCAGATAGCACAGCCCTGAATCGGTGATACCGAACTCGTGCGCCGTTACGATCCCAGGATGGCGGACGCCGGCAATCAACCGCGCCTCACGCCGAAACGAAGATTGATCCGCCGTGCGCCCTACCTTGATCGCGACATGCCGCGCCAAGCGATCGTCGATCGCCTCATAGACATCGCCCCACTGACCACGGGCGAGAATCCGCGTGATACGAAACCGCCCAAAAAACCGTGGGACTTCGGGATCCGACGCAAGAACGCTCGAACGGGTCGAATGCGCCAACGCTGTGCCGGCCGTTAAACAAGGATCGTCTGAGTCCGGTAACAGCGCGTCGACGGTATCGTCGACTCGGAGATCCGTCGGGCTCCCGGCCGGATACACGGCCGTAGGAAAGCCCCAGGGTCCCGCCTTTTGACGTGTCACGATTGAACCACCTTCTACCCGCGGCAACCGCCGCCGCCCCACGGTCTCGAACCTCACGCGTGCTTTGCGACCGTTCAAGCA
>CAYNDU010000402.1:0-5857 GCA_964395615.1 uncultured Pirellulaceae bacterium
TCCTATTGACATTTTTCGTTCAGCTTTTGCCCTGCAAAAGCTGAACTGCTCCCCCTCGCACCCCGCACCATGACGGCAATGTTGGCAGTCACGCGAAGATGGGATACAATTGGACGTGAAGTGGTTTTCCGGGTCACCCCTGGAGGTCCTCACACTTATTTCTGACCACTTGCGTCCTGCCCTTCACTCATTGCCACTGCCACTTTCGATCGGTTGACGCAGAGACTTTCAACCGGCTCGGATTGTGAAAAGGAGCTTCCGTAATGCACCCGTACGTTGTCGAGACTCGGCTTCAGAACGTTGCCACACAACGGCGACGGAACTTTGCGACATTCTGTCTGGGAGTACCGACGAATTTCTGGGCGAGCCTCCTGCTCGGCCTGGTGTGGTTCACGATTCCAAATGCTGCTGCGAGTGCATCAGACCAGGCGCACCAGTTGCTGGAACAAGCCGGTGTTTCGGGTGGGTTCGTAGTTCACCTCGGTTGCGGCGACGGACGGCTGACGGCGCAACTGAGGGCAAATGATGCCATCCAGGTTCAGGGGCTTACGACATCGAGTGACAACGTAATGGCTGCTCGGCGTCTGTTACACGAGCGACAGTTGCTCGGCCCGGTCACGGTCGATTGGTGGGACGGCAGGCGATTGCCGTATGCCGATAATCTGGTCAACCTGGTCATCGCGGACAATCCGGAAAAAACAGACCGGGCTGAAATGATGCGAGTGCTTGCGCCGAACGGGGTCATGTTGACGCGCCACGGGGAGAGTTGGCAGGCAACGTCCAAGCCGTGGCCGAACTCGATGGACGAATGGACTCACTACCTGCACTCGGCGGACGGCAATCCGGTGGCACATGATACGCAAGTCGGACCGCCGAATTCGTTACGCTGGATCGGCCTGCCGAGGTGGTCGCGGCACCACGATCACATGGCGAGTATGACGTCGTTGGTTTCGGCCAATGGCCGCTTGTTTTACGTTCTGGACGAGGGGCCTCGCAGCTCGATCCAGTTGCCGTCCAAATGGCGACTGATCGCGCGAGACGCGTTTAACGGGACGATTCTGTGGAAGCGCGACATCGAGCAATGGAACACGCGTCAGTACCCGCTGAAAAGCGGACCGGCCCATTTACTGCGCCGACTCGTTGCCGTCGGCAATCGGGTCTACGTAACGTTGGGAATTGACGAGCCGGTGGTGGCGTTGGACGCCGCCAGCGGAAAGAAGGTATTGGAATTTCAAGGGACGCAATACACACGTGAACTTCTGGTCGAAGGCGATTCGCTTTTCGTGGTGGCCGATTCATCGGCCTCGAAGCTCCCGTCGTTCGGTCGTGTATCGACCTACGTCTGGGAGAATACGCGAACGGCCAATCCCGAGCTCGGCTGGCACGGAAACAGTCGCAAGATTTTCTCTCTCGACTTGACCACGGGCAAAACTCGATGGCACGCCGAAGCACCGGTCGCTCCTTGTTCGCTGGCTGTCGACTCGACCCATGCAGTGTTTCACGACGGCAAACGCCTGGTATGCATCGATCGCCATACCGGCAAGACAGCCTGGAAGGGCGAAGAGGCGCCCACCAGCATCCCGGTCCATACAAACACGGGCCCGCGCATCGTGTTGTACGGAGACGTCGTCTTACTGGCGGCCAACAACGGCAAGATATCGGGCTGGTCGGCCGGCACGGGCCAGAAGCTCTGGGAGCAGAAGCAAATGCCGAGCGGCCATATGTCTCTCAAAGATCTGATGGTCGTAGATGGTCTGGTCTGGACGGCTGCAATAGCTGGGAACCGCGACAATGGTACCTTTTACGGCTACGATCCGGAGACCGGCGAGTTGCGACGCAAGTTTGCGCCTGACGTCGACGTCCACTGGTTCCATCATCGCTGTTATCCGGCAAAGGCCACCGACGATTTTATTCTGACCGCTCGTAACGGAACGGAATTCGTGGATTTGGAGAAGGAACACTGGAAGCCCAATCACTGGGTGCGCGGCGGTTGCATTTACGGAGTGATGCCCTGCAACGGCTTACTCTACGCCTCGATGGACGCCTGCGGATGCCAGTTGGAAGCCAAGCTGTCCGGATTCAAGGCCCTGGCCTCGGTTCCGCTCCCGCTGCCGACTGCGGCGGACAAGGCGACTCGCTTACAAACCGGGCCGGCCTACGGCCATGTCGACGGACCGCCCGCTGGAGTCGAGGACTGGCCCACCTATCGACACGACGCCGGGCGCAGCGGTGCAGGTTCTTCGTCATTCCCGGCAGACGAAGTCGCGGGAATGAACTGGCAGGCGAGCTTGGGGGGCCGTTTAACCGCCCCAACAATCGCTGCCGGAAAGCTGTTCGTTGCGCAGATCGACTCTCACACGCTTCACGCGTTCGATATCGACACGGGAACTCCGCTATGGTCGTACACCGCCGGTGGCCGCATTGACTCGCCGCCGACGTATTATCGCGGGATGGCCATTTTCGGTTCGGTCGACGGACATGTCTATGCTCTAAGAGCGAACGACGGCACCCTTGCGTGGCGATTCCGCGCGGCGCCCCTCGATCGCCGGGTAATGGCCTGGGAGCAACTCGAATCCGTCTGGCCCGTCCACGGCAGCGTACTGGTCCATGATGGAACGGCATACTGCACGGCCGGCCGCAGTATCTTCCTGGACGGCGGTCTTCGTTTCTTGAAACTCGACCCACTTACGGGAAAACTACTTAACGAGGTCGTCTGGAATGACAAGGATCCCGAAAGCGGTCAGGACATGCACCTGGCATACTTGAAAAAGACCAATGGCAATAATATGCCCGTTGCCTTGTCCGATATCCTGTCATGCGACGGGCGCAATCTGTGGATGCGGTCGCAGAAGATTGATTTCGATGGTAAACGCCATGAAATCGCGTTACAGGACGTTAAGGAACAGCCGGCCGAAGACTGTCACCTCTTCTGCCAGATTGGATATCTGGATGATTCGTACTTCTTCCGATCCTATTGGACCTACGGTCGGCGCGTAAATGGTGGCTACGGAGCCTGGCTCAAAGCCGGCCGCCTTGTACCCTCGGGACGCATACTCTGCTTCGACGACAATTATGTCTTCGGATTCGGGCGGAACCCCGCATTCATGACAAATGCATCGGTGCTGCAATATGAGATCTTCTCGGCAAAGAAAGAGGTGACGCAGGAGGCGATTCAGCGAATTGCCAAAGCCGAACGGAATATCAATTCCCAGTCGCCGAATAAGAACGGCAGTTCTTCCGATTGGTTACTCCGTTACCTGCAACCGCGCGACAAGTTGAGCGCCGTCGACTTTGGCTGGACGCTGAACCAGCCGGCAGTCACCGTCCGTGCGATGGCCCTGACCACGAATCGCGTCGTGCTTGCCGGCCCACCGAATTATGTCGACGAGCGGCGAGTCTATCGCCGCCCCAACGATCCGGCCGTCTTGAAACGGGTACAGCAACAACAGGCAGCCATCGACGGAAAACGGGGTGGCGAGCTCTGGTTTGTCGCCAAGTCGGATGGTCAAATCGGCGAACGTTACCAGCTCGACACGTTTCCCGTGTTTGACGGCATGGCGGTTGCCGCGGGACGACTGTTCATGAGCACGGTCGACGGCCGGGTGATCTGTCTGGCGAATCGAAAGGACCACACGCTGACCCCCGTCGATCAGCGACCCCGTCAGATCGAGTGGAGCGAAAAAGAAGATCCTGGCTACCTGCTGCCGCCGGAAGTTCCCAAGGAATCGGATTTTGATGTTGTCTTGCGGTGTGAAGTCGTGAAATCCCAATTGGGATTTCGGATCAAACCCAACTCGTCGGGACAACCTGCTCTGGCGCTTCGAAAATTGGAACAACCCATTACGAGCTCGGCAGCCATCAGCGTTCGGCTCCGAGCGCCCTCCGGTAACTCCGGTTTGCGCAACGGATTCCTCGCGGTCGGTGATGGACCGCGTGACCCGAAACTGATCAAACTCGGAGGTCGATGGAAGCTACAAAAAGCCCTGCTTGTCCAAGGACCGCTCGACGAGGGCAAGAGTAAGGCGGTTGACGCCGTCTTGCCGGACGGCGAACCCATTGACATCGTACTAACGATCGATCTCAAGACGCAAATGGTCACCGGAAACGTCAACGGTGCGACGATCCAGGCTAAGCTCACAAGCCCCCTGAAGGCCATCACTCACGTCGGTATGATGTCGAACAACAGTCGCGTCGAGTTCTCGTCGATCGACGTCCAGACGGACCGGCGTGATTGAACGATTTGCGGGAACAGAATTGGTGTACGGGAAGGGCGGCGTTGGTCGCCCGACTCGCAAAGACGATAGCAGCACGGAGAGAACCGATGGGACGAACGCTGGGATGGGCCGCCTGGCTCGCTCTGACCGTCGCCTCGACTGCCGGCAGCCAGGTGCCTCAGACATCTGGCCTGTTGGACAGGCCGATCGACGACCCGTGGAGCTGCCAGGTACTTGCTCAAATCAAATCACTCGCCGATCCGGCCGAGTTGACGAGGGCTCGTGCCGCTGAAGCGCTCGCCGTGCTGCGCGCGGACGCTGCCGAACCTGCGCTCCTGCAACTTCTAAACGACCCCTCTCCCCGCGTACGGCGCGCAGTCGCCCTGGCACTCGGCCGATGTGGCAGCCGATGGTCCGTCGAACCCTTGATTGGCGCCCTGGAAGACGCAGATCCACTGACGGCGCTCGGCGCAGCCGTCGCCTTAACCAACCTGACGGGCATGCAATTCCCCTTTGATCCCGACGCCGATATCGCAACGCGTCGCGAACAAGTACGCCAATGGGCCCGCTGGTCGTCGACCATTCGCCCAGGGACGATCCCGGAAAGCATCCTCGAACTGCTGAGGACACCGAACAACCTTGCTCTGGGGTGCTCCGTCACGACATCCACCACCTACAGGGGACCGGCCGCTGTCTTGACCGATGGGAGCCGAGGTCCCGCCTACTGGCAAACGAAGAACGTCCCGTGCCCACAATACTGCCAGGTCGATTTGGGCCGAACAGTGCAGGTCGATACGGTCCGCGTGCATCAGTACGGAACGCGTTTCGTGATGACCGACTACCGCATCGAATCGTCGGTCGATGGCAGGCAATATGAGCTGCTGGAACATCACACCGGCCTGTCACCTGTGACAATCGAAGCCGAGTTCACACAGCGGCCGGCGAGATATATTCGTATTACTTCCGAGGCGAGTTGCAACGCCACCTATCCAACAACGTTTTACGAGGTGGAGGTCCTCCGTCGTGGTCCGAGGGAAGAGCGGCAGACCGGCTCGACGGAATGGTCGACAGAACGGGGCCTTCGAGCGCTCGGCGCGTTGCGTGGTCGTGGAGCGGACGAAGCAATCCTCAAGCTCCTGAACCAGCTCGGACCGGCGCGCATGGCGACCGATCCCAAGTGGCGTCCCGTGATTCGCGCTGGAATTCGTGCGCTCGGTCGGCAACGGGAAAGCGAATCGGCGTTCCAGGCACTCGCTCAGTGGATGAACGATACCGAACTGGCTCGGTTCGCCGCCGATGCCTTGGGAGACTATGGGGATCCTCGAGCGGTACCGATCCTGCTGGCCGCCTATCCCAAGTTCGCACGTGGACTCAAGGATCAGGCACCCTCGCAACTTCCGCCGGACGACCGAATGACGTTCCCGAGCGAAGACCGGATGTTCGAAACTCCGTTCGCCATTGCCTCGGCCCTATGCCGGTTACCCGCCGGTTCGGCTGAAAATCACGAGACGCTGAAGCAATTGGCGGGGCTCCTTGTGGCGAACCTGCCAGGTGATCACGACTCGGCGGGTATCTACCAGGTGGAATCCGGACATCCACTGACGGGCTGGCTGGTGGCAACAGCACGCATGAGACGGCTCGTA
>CAYNDU010000403.1:0-5836 GCA_964395615.1 uncultured Pirellulaceae bacterium
GGCCAGGACCAGCCCCGCGAGTGGACGCTGAGCGAGGCCGGACGCAGGCATCATGGTATCCGCGCTCGCACCGGTTTCCGTGTTCGTCGACATGAGGTCGTTTCCCCCTTGATCGTTAGATCAACTGGTCTGGTGGCACGCGTCCAGGAAACCCGATCGGGCGTTCGCGACGCGGGACACGCTCGCTGCCATGAGCGTGCTTCCGCCTTCGATTCTATCATTTCTTGCGACGCGTTGAACACCGAAAACGGGATGGGAATCCTCGACACGTGCATGGAGTTCCTCGGAGACGGAAGGCCCAAAGCTGGAGGAAGGCAGGTCAGACAGGGCGATCGCGGACCGCCGTTTCTCTGACATTGAGTCTTGGTACGGGAGTGTCTTCTCAGAACCCTGGTGTGACTCGGTGGTGCACCAATTAACGTGTTGAGTCGAATCACCGGCCCAACTCTCATGCCCGATTGACTGCACTGTCGCCCGCCAGAAAGGGACCCTCCCGTGGGAACGAGTGTGGCAAAGTAGTTAAGCTGCGACAACTTGCACGGTCGTTCGGGATACACCGGGCCGGTTATTACTTTTTTAACGATGACGACGAACTAGTCCCTTGAGAGTTATGCGAGCCCCTTGATAGACTGGATTCGCGCGGTTTTCTCCTCAACACCGCACATCGATCGTTCTACACTGTGCGGGCATTTCCTGTGGGAGCCTTTAATGAGTCCGGGCTTGATATGGCCGAGTCGGACTCAGTGCACTCCAGGATCAATGGTCTTGCACCGGTCATTGCAACGGCGGATAAACCCGTCGAATTATCAAGGGAGGCAGACGCATGCGACCGTCCATCCATAATCGAAAGAGACGACGACATACCGCGCGAATTCGACAGCTCTTTCTGGAAGTGCTGGAACGACGAGTGCTCCTTACCGGGACCGGTGGCGGCTGGCCGGGAGGGGCCGTCGTTGTCGATCAAGGGGCGTACGATCCGTCGACGATACTGATTCGCTTGGCGCCCGGCAGCTGCAGCGACAGCGCCTGCACGGGCTTTCCGTTGCCAGGTGACATAACAATGTCATCAGGTGCGGCCGTACTCCCCGGGCTTCATAAACTACAACTGGGTCGCACGGCCAGTGTCGCCGGCACGTTAGCCGAGCTGAAGAAGCTACCGGGAGTGCTGTATGCCGAACCGAATTACCGTGTCCGAGCGACAGCCATGCCGGATGATCCCCGGTTTTCCGAGTTGTGGGGCATGAACAACATCGGACAGACGGGAGGGACCATCGACGCGGACGCGGACTTGCCCGACGCGTGGGAAGGGTCCACGGGAAGTGGCAGCACCGTGGTCGCTGTGATTGACACGGGGGTTGACTATACGCATCCCGATCTGGCAGCGAATATGTGGACGAACTCCGGGGAAATTCCGGGCGACCAGATTGACAACGACGGAAATGGGTACGTCGACGACGTCCACGGCTATGACTTTGTCAATGGTGACGGCGATCCGTACGACGATCATCGACATGGAACGCACGTGGCCGGAACGATCGCCGCTGTCGGGAATAACGGCATTGGGGTGACAGGGATCAACTGGAACGCTCAGATCATGGCATTGAAGTTTCTCGATGCGCAAGGCAGTGGAACCGTGGCCGACGCGATCTCGGCCATCGACTACGCCGTTGCCAATGGTGCCACGATCTCGAACAACAGTTGGGGATCGAACGACAGCTTCTCTCAGGCGTTGTATGACGCCATTGATCGAGCGCGGGTCGCCGATCACGTGTTCGTCGCTGCCGCCGGCAACGGGAATTTCTTGGGCTTCGGCCAGAACAACGACACAAATCCCTTCTATCCGGCCGGCTTCAGCTTGGACAACATTGTCGCGGTCGCCGCCACCGATCATAACGACAGTCGGGCAATCTTCTCGAATTACGGCGCAACCACCGTCGATCTGGCCGCGCCGGGAGTCGACATCCTGAGCACTCAGCCGGGATCAAGTTATGGTCTGCTGAGTGGGACGTCGATGGCTTCACCGCACGTGACCGGAGTCGTGGCATTGCTACGCGACACTCAGCCCAACTGGACCCACGAGCAGACGATAAATCAGTTGCTTTCAACGGTTGATCCGATCAGTTCGATGAGCGGGATCAGCGTGACTGGAGGGCGATTGAACGCCGCCGCTGCCCTGCAAGGCGCCCTCGATCCTGCCCCCGAGATTCAGCTCTTTTCCGGCAGCGGGCTCGACATTACCGACGATATTGGCCTGGTCGATTTGGGCATCACCGCTCCCGGTTTCCCCATTACCGAGACCTTTACCGTCCGCAACGCGGGCACGTTGCCTTTGACACTGCAGAACCCGATTACCGTACCGGCTGGATTTACTCTGGTTTCCGGTTTCGGCAGCACTCAGCTGGCCGCCGGCACGACCACCACGTTTACGGTTCGGATGGAGGCTCAGAACGAGGCGACGCTCAGCGGCACGGTCTCGTTCGGCAACGACGACGCCAACGAGAATCCATTCGATTTTACGATCCAGGGGCAAGTCCGAATTCCACCAGCCATCCAGTATCTTGATGACGGAGACCCCGGATTCGGTACCGCCGGGCAATGGACTCGCTGGACCGGACAAGGATTTGACAACGATATCCACGAGAGCCTGGCCGGTTCGGGTTCGGAAGTGGCCAGCTGGACGTTTGGCGTGCTGCCGGTCGGTACGTATCGAGTGGCCGGGACGTGGACGAGTTATACGAACCGCGCCACCAATGCTCCCTTTTCCATCTGGGACGGCGACCTGCAACTGGCCGCCGTGACGGTGAATCAACAGCTACCCCCGGCCGACTTTTCGGAAAACGGGGCCACCTGGCACGCCTTGGGTGGGACCTATGCAGTCTCCAGCGGGCATCTGACGGTGAAGCTGAACGACCTGGCCGACGGTCGAGTGAATGCCGATGCGATTCGGATCGAACGGCTGGCAGCCTCACCCGAAATCGAGGTGTTTGCCGGCGCGAGTGAATTGCTGGACGGGACCGGTACGCTTGACTGGGGTACTACTGCACAAGGGACGCCAGTGGACCGGACCGTAACCGTGACCAATATCGGAGCGCAACCGCTGACGTTGAGCGAGCCGATTCAAGTGCCGGCCGGTTACTCGCTCGTTGCCAGTTTCGGTGCGACGACGCTGAGCACCGACCAATCGACAACGTTCACCGTACGTCTGGACGCGAACGCCGAAGGCACGTTCAACGGCGTCATCCGATTCAACAGCAACGACGATGATGAGAACCCGTTCGACATTGCGGCAACCGGCATCGTCGATCCGCCCATCGCCGTCCAAATCCTCGATAACGGCGACACCGGTTTTGCGACAAGCGGCTCCTGGACTCGCTGGACCGGGCAGGGCTATCAGGGTGATATTCATGAAGGCTCACCGGGCAACGGCAGCGGTCAGGCCGGCTGGACGTTTTCCAACGTGGTCGCCGGTCGATACCGAATTGCTGCTACTTGGACCAGCTTTACGAATCGAGCAAGCGATGCGACGTTCTCGATTCACGACGGCGCGACCCTGTTGGATACGGTCAGCGTGAACCAGCAGGTTCCCCCGGGCGAATTCAGTGATGCCGGCGTGGCGTGGGACTATCTTGGCAGCATTCAACAGATCGACAGCAACCGCGTCGTTGTGACGTTAAGTGATCAAGCCAACGGTCGGCTGAATGCCGACGCGATTCGACTGGAGCGAATGCCGCAGACGCCCGAGATTGATGTGACCATCGCGGGCACCCCGATCGTCGACAATACGGGCAACGCAGCCTTTGGAACTACCTCGCTCGGCGTGCCCAAGACGCTGACATTCACCGTTACCAATATTGGGCAACAGGCACTCACGTTACAAGAACCGATCAATGTGCCGGTCGGGTATGAGTTGGCCGCAAGTTTTGGCACGACCACGCTGGCTGCCGATGCGTCCACCACGTTCGACGTTCGTCTTGCGGCGGCCGCCCTGGGCAGTTTCGGTGGCCGAATTGCCTTTGGCAACAACGATGCGGACGAAAACCCGTTCGATTTTTCCGTGAGCGGCACGGTCAATCCACCCCCACCGGCAATCCAGTACCTCGATAACGGCGATGCTTCGTTTACGACCAACGGCACGTGGACTCGCTGGTCGGGACAAGGTTACGGGAACGATATCCACGAGAGCCTACCCGGATCGGGGACGGGCATCGCCTCGTGGTCGTTTTCCGGGCTGCCGCCGGCCGCCTATCGTGTCGCCGCGACCTGGACGGCCTATGGCAATCGAGCCAGCGATGCGCCGTTTTCGATCTGGGATGATGCGACCTCGCTGGCCACGCTTAACGTGGATCAGCGAGTGGCTCCGAACGAGTTCGTGGACCAGGGCGTCGGTTGGAATCAACTGGGCGGCATCTACCAGGTGACCAGTGGCGTGCTGCGGGTACAGTTGAGTGATTTGGCCAATGGGCGTCTGAATGCCGATGCGATTCGGATCGAACGACTACCCGATGAACCGGATATCGATGTGACAGCTGCCGGTGTGACGCTCGCCGACGGCGTCGGCACGTTGGATTTTGGGCATACGGCTCAAGGAGTTTCCGTACAACGTACGCTGACCGTGTCGAACGACGGCCAACAGCCGCTCGCGCTGGCCGAGCCGATATCGGTACCGAGCGGGTTCTCGCTGGTGTCGAGTTTCACGACAACCAACCTGGCAGCGGGCGAGTCGACGACATTCGTAGTAAAGATGGACGCAACGGCGCAAGGGCAGCCGAGCGGCATGTTATCGTTTGACAATAACGACCCGGACGAAAACCCATTCAACTTCACAATTACCGGGACGGTTGATCCACCTCCACCGGCGGTACAAATCGTCGACAACGGCGATGCCGGCTTTTCCGCGGTCGGATCGTGGCAGCGGTGGCAGGGTCAGGGGTATCAGAACGATATCCATGAAGGCATACCTGGTTCAGGATCGGATGTGGCTGGATGGTCGTTCGCCGGCCTGCTGCCAGGAAATTACCAAGTGGCCGCCACCTGGACGTCTTACACCAACCGGGCCTCGGATGCTCCGTTTTCGATCTTTGATGGCGGAACGCTCCTGAACACGGCGACCGTCAATCAGCAACTGGCGCCGAACGATTTTGCCGGAGCCGGCGTCATGTGGGAACGGCTCGGTACGATCGTGACGATCACCAGTGACCGGTTGGTGGTACAATTGAGTAACGCGGCCAACGGTCGATTGAACGCAGACGCGATCCGGATCGAGCGCACCACGTCGCTCTCCTCGTTCGGTCCATCCGGTCCGCGCGGCAGCGCGCCGGCGCTGGCCCGTTCCGCCATTATCCCGCCGCTCGGCGCCGGCCGGCAGTCTTCATCGTCGCGCTCCAATCGTCTCGGCTCGACGGTCCCGTGGGCCGGCCCGTCAAACACCTCGACCGGGCAACGGCAACTACGGACCGGAATGCCTGACCAGCGATGGGCGATCGATGCGCTGGAACATGCGATCTGGGCCGCGTGGCTGAGTCACGACGGACGGTGGATTGCCTCGGACGATCCGCTGATCGCCGACGATCCGATTGACCTGATCGCCGGCCATTTGTCGGGACTCTCCAGGTCCAACGAGTAATCCGAACGGTTGGAACGGGCCGTCGTATTCGGCGACGGTTGTCGCGTTTCCCACGGAATCACGATAGCCAAGCCCGTCCAAAATCGGGAACAAAATCACCGAAACGACGAATCCTCGTAAAGCCCGATCCTGCACCCCCCTCCGGGCCCCTTACGCCACTTGGAACCGCTCTATCTTCGATTGCCGGATCACGTTTAGAATGTGTGTTCGATC
>CAYNDU010000404.1:0-5835 GCA_964395615.1 uncultured Pirellulaceae bacterium
TCTAATCCGTCGAGGGCTCCACTGGAAACTGGATCCAGTTGCGAGCCATGCGAACCAGGCGTTGAAAAGTGGGTGAGCCGGACAACGGCCTGAGGTCGGGATCGGCCTGCGCCAGGTTGACCAGCGCAACGTCTTTCTTGAGCGCGGTTGCGAGCAGCTTCAAGGCGTGCCTCTGATCGCCGGGTTCCTGCATTGAGCAGAGGGCGTAGATTCCGGCAACCTGGTAGACGATCAGCGGTTGCGGGCTCATGCTCAATGCCTGCTGCGCATCGCTCACGGCCTCCAACCGCTGCCCCTGACGCGCCTGCAATACGCCACGGCTGGCAATGGGCCCAGGATCCCCGGGGCTCAGTTTTGCCAGTCGAGAAAGAACGGGAACGGCCTCCGCCGGTCGGCCGAGGCGTTCCGAGAGCACGTGAGCGAGGTCTTGTAGGGCCTCGCGTGATTGTGGATTGATCCGCAATGCCTCGCGGAAGTCACGTTCCGCCTGTTGGGGTTCGGTAGCCAGGCGGGCCACGCCTCGTGCCACCCAGCTCAGCGCATCCTGAGGAGGCAGGGCGAGTCCCATTTCTCGGTCGGCCGCCGCACCTTTTTTGTTACCGAGTTGATCACGAATCCTGGCCCGCAGGAAGTAGATCCGCGTTTGGGGGGCACCTGCTTCGAGTGCAACCGATAGGTCCGATTCCGCCAGGGCCCACTTTCCCTGTCCTTCGCAGGCAATCGCCCGATTCACACGGGCGGCAAAAAGACCGGGAGATAATTCGAGGACACGCGAAAAATCGGTTTGCGCCGCCGGGAATTTCTTCGCCGCCAGTGCGCTGAGTCCTCGACCGAAGTATCCCAGGTAGGAGTGAGGCGCCAGGGCGATACTCGTTGTGAAACTTGCCTCGGAAGCGGAAACATTGTTGTTCGCCAGTTCACAACTCCCCAGGCTGAACCAGGCGGTCCAATCGCGCGACTGGTTCTTGATGACCTGCCGGTACAATGTGGCAGCGCCGGCGAAATCTCCATCGACCGCATGTTGCCAGGCCAGTTGCCGTCGACTGGCGTCACTTTGGACTCCTTCAACACGGGTCATCTGTCGGACTCCCGAAGCCGAAGCAGGTTGACCGAGCGTGGTCAGCAGTCGGGCCTTCTGCATTTCAATGGCGGGGAAGGCCTCGGGATGCGGGTGGATATCCCGCGCTTGTCGGTTGGCGGCCAGCGCTTGTTCGTACAAGCGGCTCGCTCGCCCGCCATCTGCAAGAGATGCCAACTGGGCACGTCCGGCGGCGAGCAAGTAAAGCAGATCGCTCAGGTTGGTCAATTGGGCTTGACGCTCTGTCGTATCCAGGGCGCTGAGAGGGCTTGTCCGCTGCCAATCGGGATCGGAAAGCGAACCGTAGCCCGCCAACGCCTGCTCGGCCCGATTCACGCCGTTGGCGACGATCTGTCGATCGACTCCAGGGATATTCAGCTCGGCCCTCACCTGTTCGAGCGTCGTGGCGAGCTTCTGACCGGCGCGCAGCGCGTCACGATGGGCGATCTGATTGCCCCTGGCCCACCATCCACCGATCGACACGGCAAGCAACACCAGGGCGACCGCCATGACGGTCGAACCCGAGCTCAGCCGTGGATGCCGCTTTAACCACTTCCTGGATCGTTCGACGACCGAATGATCGGGGGCATGCTGCAACGGCCGATTCTCCAGGTGTCGCCTCAGGTCCTCGGCCAAGTCGTGAGCCGATTGATACCGGTCGTCGGGAAGGGGGGCCAGACACCGAGCAACGATCCCGGCCAGGCCGGGCGGCACGCTTCGATTGGCCAGCCGGACATTTGCGGCGGGCAGTCGGCGATCGGCCACCATCCGGTCGGCCACCTCGCGATACGAACCCTTGCGAAGCGGGTAAGGAAGTTGTCCGGACAAGAGTTCGTACATGACGACGCCGAGCGAGAAGACATCGCAGCGGTGATCGACTCCATGTCCGAGTCGCATCGCGGAAATGTGCTCGGCCGCCATATAGGGCAACGTTCCCCCGACCATGGAGACCGCCGACAGGGGGCCGATTCGATTCTCGGCCAGATGGAAATCCAGGATGATCGGTTGACCATCGTCGCTAAGCAATATGTTCGCCGGCTTCAGGTCGCAATGCACGATTCCGTGGTCGTGCGCGTGTGCCAATCCCTCAGCGACGCGGGCGACCAGCCAGGTGACTGCCTCGACATAACTCATCGATTCCCATTGTGCGACATCGAGCCGGGCAACAGAAAGCGACTGCCGCCGCTCGATAATTGGAGCGTCGTCGTCCGCACCCGGCCCGTCAATGGACTCGACCGTTTCCGCCGCCTCGCCGGCGATCGTGCTGATCAAAGCTCTTCCCGAATGAGGAATGACCTGGCTTCGTTGGCAGGTCTTGACCAGATTCGCCAGCGTGGCCGCCCCCAGATAGGGCATGCAGATCGCCTGAAGCGATCCGCGTTGATGCAGCGAGTAGACCGGCACGATATTGGTGTGCTGTAACTGGGCCAGATGCTGAGGTTCGTCGGTCAAACGGGGTGAGACTTTCAACACCACAAGGCGTTTGGAAAGGTCGTCCTGCTGAGCCAGGTAGACACGGCCCAAGGCACCTTGCCCCAGTTCACCGATCAGCAGGAATTCACCAAACTGCTCGCCAACCTCCGGCATCTGGCGTAGCGCACCGGCCACTCGATTCGCCGATTCGGGCGATTCTTGCGACAGCTCCCGCAACCAGCCGTCGGCCGAATCGGATGGTGATGACTGCCCCACGGGCAACTCGGGCCACTCCGCGACGTCGACGCCAAACTGCTTCTGGTACTCTTCGCGGCCAATCGACTCGCCGTGCATGCGTCGCTGCCGGAATTCCTCGAAAGCAACCAGCTTCAACATTTTCGGGCAGTCAAGTGCCTTGGGAAAACGGGCCCGATAGTCGTCCAGACGGCTGCCGAGCCCTGACTGCCACGAACACTCCAGGTCAACGCGCAGCAACTCGACGACGATTTCACCATAACACGGGTGATCGGTGGGTGGCGTGAACTGAGCCACATCGGCCTTTCCACCCGCCTGACACGCCTGTTCAAACGCGTCGACATACGAATTCAGATCGCCATTCATAATCGTCTTGATAGTGTACGAGTTGGGATTCCTTCGGCCATACCGAGTCCTTTTTGTGTATACCGATGGGAGGATCGCCCCGGGCGAGACGCGGTCGGCATGTGTCTATCCCGCGCCCACGAAAATGGGCGGATCAACCATGGAATCGCAGCCGCGAAACATGCTTGTACCGAAACCACCTCACGCACCTGGGCGACCCTCCCGTCGGTATGCGTCCGCTCACCGATCCATCCGCCCCGCATTCGCTCGACTCGACTCGGTTCTGTCTACCGCAGCACGGGGCCATCGGTTCTACCTTGCCCACCCCAACCGATTCCTCGGCGCCGTCTGCCGTCAATCGTCGTCGCCGGAGTCGTCCGGTTCGACCTCCAGACCCTGACTCAGGCGGACGCGAAACTCCTGTAGCGCCCGCTCGACCGAGCGCTTGGATCGCCCGGTCCTTTCGGCGATCGTCCGCACATCGTGACCCTCAATCCGAAGCAACACCATCTGCCGTTGGACCTCGGGCAAGTCGTCAAGCATATCGTTGATCGTCAGTTTCAACACGTTGAACGCGTTCTCGTCCGGGTTGCCTTCAGCCGCCAGGAACGGCTCGACTTTGCCCAGACCCTGCGTCTGGCTGACGCTACGTTTCTTGGCACGGTGGAATTCACCCAGCGCCCGAACCTTGTTCAGCGCGATCACCAGAAATAACTTCCAAAGCTCTTCACCGGCCGGGATTTCATAGTGTCCCTCTGCCGCCCGTCGAAAAAAGGTCCTGAACACCGATTGCACGACATCCTCGGGATCCACGCGCAACGCCAGTTCCGCCCCGGTCTGCGACCGGGCCAGTGATTGCAATCGCTTGGCATATCGCACGTAAATCGCGGTGGCCGCGTCCGATTCACCCGCCTGGAATCGGCGTAGCAAGACTCCGTCGGACATCTCGCAACTTCCCATCCGTTCGTCATGGTCGGACGCATCGGCGGATTCAGGCGTCAGTTCATCATCGGTCACGGCGCAATCAGCTCCTTGGACACTTCTCCCATAAACCGAGAGTGGAAAACGGCCATTATATACGCCACGAAATTTCTGCGCCGGACGCGTGTCGCTCGACGATCGCCGGCCCAAACGGGTTCATCGATACCCAATGTAGAGCGTGGCAACCCCCAGACTGAGGGGCGTTATCGTGACGTCCTTCAGGCCGGCGTGTCGCATCCGCGTCGCCAGGGCCTCTCCTTGAGGGAACTCACCGACACTTTGGGGAAGATACTCGTACGCCTCATGCTGATTCCTGGCCAACCACTGGCCGAGACGTGGAAGGACATGGCGGAAATACCAACCGTAAAGGGCGCGCATCGGCTGGCGGCGGGGAAGTGAGAATTCCAGCACGGCTACCCGGCCACCGTCACAGCAGACGCGAACCATCTGCCGCAAGCCCCGGTCGGTGTCCGCCACATTCCGAAGACCAAAGGCGACGGCGACCACCTGAAACCGATTGTCCGCGAACGGCAGCTGCTGGGCATCGGCCTCGACAAACTCGACCGGGCCACAATCGCTCCGTTGCTCGAGTTTCTTTCGTCCGATGGACAACATGGGGCGGCAAAAGTCGGCGGCAACCACAGGGGTTTTCCCCTTCGTGTACCGGCTGAACGCAAGAGCCAAATCGCCCGTACCGGTACAAAGGTCGAGGATGGGACGGTCTCCCACCGGCCGCACCTTGCGCACCGTGCGCCAGCGCCAGTACCGATCGATATTCATCGATAGCAGGTGGTTCATACGGTCATACCGGGGCGCGATGGCACCGAACATCTGACGCACACGTTGTCCTGATTTGTCTACGGCCATCGCTTAGGATCATCCCCGTTGGGAGTCGTAAAGTCGTTGTTCGATTTCATCTCTCGAAGGCGCGGAGGGTTGAGCGCCGAGTCGGGTCACTGAGCAGGCGGCGGCAGCCGAGGCAAACTGCACACAGTCTTTGAGCGTTCGGTGTTCGGCCAGAGCCACGGCGAGTGCTCCGTTGAAGACATCGCCTGCGGCCGTGGTGTCGACCGGCGTCACGGGAAAGGCCGGCACGTGTTCCTCGATCTCCGTGCCGGCAATCCAAACGCCCTCGGAACCAAGCGTTACCAGGACCTGCTCCACGCCTCGGCTCCGAAGACGGTCCGCCGCTCGAGCAACCGACTCCAGATCGTCGACGGGAAGGCCGGTCAAACGGGCCGCCTCGGACCGATTGGGAGTCAGCAGATTAACCTGCTCGAGCAATCGGTCATCGAGGGCCTGGGCGGGCGCCGGATTGAGGATCACGCTCACGCCCGCTTCGGCGGCCAGTCTTACGGTCGCGGTTACCGTGGGCAGTGGCGTCTCCAACTGCAGAAGAACAATGTCGGCACATGCAATGCGATCCGACCGCTGCCTCACATCGTCGCGGGAAAGCTGAGCGTTAGCTCCCGGCGCCACGCCGATACAGTTTTCTCCATCGGCGTCGACGAAGATCAAGGCAACGCCCGTTGGTACGGACGGATCAACGACAACGTCCTCCACTCCGACGCCTGATGCGTTCAAGCCATCAAGGGCCTGGCGACCGAGTTCATCGGCTCCGACCCGTGCCAGAAAGCGCACGTGTCCGCCGGCTCGGGCCGCCGCAACAGGCTGAATTGCTCCTTTTCCACCCGCCGCCGGTTGCCATTCGGCCGCCCAAAACGGCTCGCCCGCGGCGCGCCGACAGGCGCACACGGACGGGT
>CAYNDU010000405.1:0-5811 GCA_964395615.1 uncultured Pirellulaceae bacterium
GATCCGAAAGAGGTTCGGGTTAAGGAGAATTGTCGGCTGGTGAGAGCTCGATTGCAAGTCCCGCCTGGTGCGAGTGCTCGACGTGGAGGGCCTTGTATGGCCGGCCGAAAACTCGTGTTACCGCGTTCGGAGCCGGTTAAGAAACCGACTTAGTTGTCTGCGAGACCAGGCACCGTAGGACTCGGGCGTCGTTGCCATCCGCAGATGGACGCGGATCCCCCGTCGGTAAAGGCGAGCGTCTGCTTGCGGCAATCGGACGATCAATTCGAACATCGGCTGCTCCGCTTGACCCGTGTCGGGAGCGATGGAAATGTCCCCGCCGCCGAGATGTGTCAGGGCCAATTCGGACACGCGAGAGGTGCCCTGCTCGGCAATCTCTTCGATCGTCCCCACCAATTCGATCACTTCGGTCGCCGTAGCGAAGCGAATGGGTACATGCTGGCCGACCTGTGGAGCGATATCCGCGAGTTGGCGGCTGTCGACCAGGCATTTTGTGACCCAAGGACCGTCAGCGCAGAGGCCGATTCGGTCTCCTTTGGCGAAGAATTTTCCGAGGTCGCGAGCGTCGACGAATTCAGATAACTCGCCGTCGGACGGTACATGAAATCGGAGATCGTCGCATTGACTCCGGGCGTTTTCGAGAGCGCGTCGAGTCTGAGCCAGACGCAGAGCGTCTGAGGTGGCGGCGAGCGGACTTGAGGTTGCATCGGTACGGTAGACCAGTTGCTGAAGTTTCTCGACCGCGGATAGCTCCGCGACGACCGTCTGCAGAACCGTATTTCGAAACTGGCAGATGGGTTGATCTGGAGTGACCCTCGACCCGGTCGGCAAGTCGACTTCCTGAAGGAACCCATTGGTTGGTGCATGAAGCACGCGGTCATCTCGAGTCCGAATCACACCTTGGACGACGGTATGGCCGGGGACCGGTACGAGCGCAATCACCATCGGAATCACGACGAACGCGACGGCGCCGGTCGCGATCGCACGTCGTCGAATCGGTGCCGTCTCGGGCGAACGCCACAAGTAATGTGCCAGGCGCCATGCGGTGCGCGTTACCAGCGTTCCGATGAACATGACCGCCAGGCCGATCCCAACCAGATAGAACTTGAGTGCGATCATCGTGCAGATCGCCAATACCAGACTCACCCGATAGGCAACAGCCGCCACTCCATAGATGGTCAGCAATTGCCGTGTCCCCAGGGAGTCGGAGAAGGGTTCGGGGCAAATTCCCAGAATCAATCGCTTCGCAATGCGCTGGACCTGCTGCATGGCACGCTGTCGGAGATTCGGTATGCCGATCAGGTCGCTGAACAGGTAGTAACCGTCATAGCGCATCAGTGGATTGAGGTTAAATCCGATCGTTATGATACTGGCCAGCAACACGACGTGATGGGCACACGAACCGAGTACGGGGTTGTCGGTCCAACTCCACACGAGGATCGCTATGGCGGCTGTAATCGTCTCGAAGTACATCCCGGCCAGGCTGACGACGATGCGTTGGCTCTTGCGCGGAAAACTCCATGCAGACGAGGCGTCAACGTAGGCGCATGGTGTGAACAGGATGAAGAAAGCGCCCATTTCCGGGACCTTACCGCCAAATATCTTGCATGCGTAAGCGTGCCCGAATTCGTGAAACACTTTTAGACCGATCAACGCAACCCAAAGAAACACTATGGACTCGTTGGCAAGCAGCGAATGAACGGGGCTTCGAAATCGATCCCATTGCGTCATAAGAAGATTTACCGAGACGCCCATCAACAACACCCACAGGCCAAGTGCCCACCGTGTAAAGAGCGGGCGGAACCAGTCGACGGTGCGGTCGAGAAACGTGTCGGGGTTCAACAGCGGGACGCGCAAGAACATAATGCTCGTGAAACGCTGTATCCTCGCCGCTCGTTGCTTTAATGCAAAGCGGCGGTACAGCAAGGCACTGTCTGCCAGTGGTAGACGCAGAAAACCCAGGTGATGAAGTGACAAGATGAAATGGTAAAACGCCTCCTCCTGGTCCTCGTCCACCGTTCCCTTGTTGACTAACGCTGAAAAGCTGTCTCCAAGCGACCGGTCGTCGTGAATGGCGATCACGATCTGGTAGTCCATTTGAGAGAACTGGTGCGTTTGAAACGTGATCGGGTCGCGGACGATGTATGTCGACTGGCCACGAAACACGTGGCGAGTGAACTCCAGGTCGCTGCGCAGACCGATGTGGACCGGTCGCAACCGGTCGATCATGCGGTCAAAAGAGCTCGATTCGCGTGCCATCGTCACATCCAGAAATGGAGTCGCAGGAAACGTATCACGCGATGCAGGGCAATCCAGCTGACTCGTCGACGGCCCACCTGGATCGTCGCGACGCCCTCCGTTCCGACTCGCACGGCCTTGGCCGCTCCGGAGACCCTGGCACGGACGGCGAAGACGTTTTGGTTTTTCTTGACTATCGCCGTTGGCTCCATGCGCTCAACTTGACAGGGGATTTCCCGGCCTGGTCGAGCGATCGTGACGAAGTGACCTCTCTGGCCGACCGATACCGCCTGGATGTCGGTGTCAGGAACCAGTAATTCGACCGCCCACTTGCCGGTCGGCGCAAATGTGATTAACGACTCCCCTAGGGGAACCACGCTGCCGATCAGACGTTTGACGTTCCCCGTCTGGACCCGGCCGTCCATGGGTGCTCGCACTTCAGCAACGGCTATGCGACGTTGAACACCTTCGAGCCGAGCATTGAGGACGTCCATCTGGGCTCGCGATAGCGCGGCCTGTTTGAGTTTCTTGTCCGTTATTGCCTGCGATACTTCCAGGCGGGTCATCGCCAATTCGGCTTCGATTTCCCTCTTTTGCAGCAGGAGTTCCCGTGTTTCCATGACAAAGAGCAACTGACCGCGCCGAACAATGTCGCCCGGCTCGACGAAGGCTGCCTTGACTTGTCCCTGGAACGGGGCCGCCATGTGACGCCGCTCCGTCGCGACAATCTGGCATGGCGTCGACAGCTGGTAGCCCATCGTTCCAAACGCAAACCATGTCATTAGGAGCAGCAATGACATACATATGACGCGGCGCCCCCAGCCATCACGTGCCATCAGCCACGAGAGACTGCTCAACAACGCGTCCCGAGTCTGGGCAGGCCAGCGACGGTTAGCTCGAGCAACCAATTGTAGCGCCGGACCGTAAACTTCGAGCTGCTGTTCGATATCTTTCAGTTCCGACTCGCGGAATCCCGTGCCACCCGGTCGGGTCATGCTGACGACCGCGACGCACTCGTCGCGCGCCATGAGCGGCACCGATGCGACCGCCGCTTCACCCAACCCCGATCGCCACTGACGATGTAGGCGGAAATCGAGCCCGCCGTCAGTGTCGGACCACTGGCCACCCGCTTGCGAGGCGACGAGGTGTTCGTAGTCCAGACACTCTTCCATCGCCTGCCGAATGAGTCGAGAGCCGGGGCTGCGCGGGTAGACCGAGTCCATTCCGGATAGTGACAGGATCTTCACCCGTCGGCCTGCGACGCGGCCGAGGGCTACGAGGTCACAAGAGTACTTGGTCTTCACGTTGTTCGTTATCGCGAACGCCATTTCGGTTAATGACGTAAACGCAGACGATTTGGACAGAGCGCGTTGAACACGATTCGACAGACCGGCATTCGAGTCGACATGGGGACGATCGACGCTCGAGGCCAATGCTACGACCGCCGAGGCCAGGCAACGTAACTCGAACAAGTGCTGTCGCGCCTCAATTCCATTCTTGCATGATGCGACCAGTCCGACTCCACCGTGTCCGTGTTGGTCGTGCCGCAAGGGAACCGATAAGATCACCAGCCGGTGATCGCTGCCGTCCAGTGTGTACAGACGAGCCAACGCGTCGCCGCTCGTCTCCGATTCCAGTAGTGTCCCCTGGCACGCCCGCTCAAGGAATGAGCTCGTCGGCCCGGTCTCGCATCGTTCGTTAATCGAACGAGCCACGCCGGTCAAAGTGATCAAGGCAAGTCGGGCCGAAAAATGCTCCGATATCGCAACAAGGGCCGATCGCAAGAACGACTCGACGTTCCCGCTCGCGCCCGCACACTCAACAAGCCGATCCAGAACATCCCCATCGCGGCGAGCCGGCGCCGTTGGTTGAGTCGCGGTTGGTGTGGATGTCGCGGTGGGCATGATGAACGGATGATGTGTCGATTCGGCAGTCGCGTCCAGAATTCGTCGGACCGCCCTGCTAGTCTAGGAGATCCGATGGGCGGCGCACGTCGAGCCCTGTCAAATCAATGGATTGGAAGAAACTGAACCCTGCTTCGAAGGCGTCCTCGCGAATCAGGCGGCAACGCAGACAACGAGCAAAAATCGCATTGAGATTCAGAACCTTCCGATCGAATGACAAGCGATAAATGTCCCCCACGCGCAACGGAGTAGGAAAGAGGACCAGGCATCCCCCTCGAGAAATGTCGCCCAACACGCCGTCGCATTGGAACGAATTCCGCCCGCTGGAATTCGCCGGGCGCGCCGTTACCTTCGCGCGAACGCTTATTCGCGTATCCGATCGCAACTGTTTCACCTGGTCAGGTGTGTTGCGTTCAAGTTCAGCCATCGCCGCCAGTGTGTCGGCCGCCGGCACTTGCATGATCGTCTCTCCCGTGGCAAACAACGACCGGGCCGTTGTTGCGGTCTTTCTCTACCGTCTGCGCGTCGCGCTGAGTGCGCCACTTAAATGTAGGTTGAGATTCGGGTTAGGACAGATCTTCTTCCTTGCGACCGCGCGTGCCGCCGAGCCCGCGGAAAAGGCCCCAAACGGCCGCCAATCCGGTCGAGACCACTCCTCGCGCTGCTACCTCCGGTTCCTCCGATCGGATCTGCTCCTCGACCGATTGAGACGAATAGACGGGTATCCGCAGTTGATCCGCGGCTTCCGGGTCCGTCACGCTGTCACGGAGGTCGGGAACCAGGTCCTCGCGGCCCAAGACGGACGAATCGTGAGGCCGGCCAGTTCCATCCAGCGAAAGGTGAAGGACCTGATCCAATATGGGTACACCTTCGTCTGTCGATTCCTGACCGTCCAAGCCAGACTGCACGAGTTCTTCCACTCGTTCGAGCGTTTCGTCAGCGTGGTGAATTCCCAGCCCACTGCCGTCTCCATCCGATTCGGCCCGCAATTCACTCGACCAGTCAAAGGGCTGTTCGGACGCGTAACGCGAGTCGTCATGTGCCGCCGTTTCGGCTGGTGCCTCATCCGTGGAGCCCTCGTCTGACCGAGGCAATTGAGAACGGGGCGCGGCCTGCTCCGATTCATCGGCCTCGGCCGAATCGCCAGAAGCGGCCTTTGGTTCAACGCCAGGTCTGCCGGCTGTACCGTCAGCAACTGAATGTGGCCCAGCGCTCGGTGAACCATCCGTTTCAGTTTCAGACGCGCGTGCCGGTGCAGTATCTGTCGGCTGCCCTTGCGATCCGCTTGCGGCCTGGCCCGGGTCATTCGCATCGGCCGGGTTTCCCGTTCCCGCGCCTGATCCAGTGTTGGTGGATCCGGTCGTGGCATCAGCGCCCGGTTGTGTACTGGCATTAGCGCCGGCGCCGGACGTCACGTCGTTGTTGGCGCCGTTCGCTTGCCCGGAAGTGGTTTGGCCCTGACCGGCTGTGCCGGCGTTGGGTCCGTTGGCAGCTTGCGCTCCGTCATTGCCTGCGACCGGTGCATTGCCTGCCGGTGTCGTATCTGTCGGCTGCCCTTGCGATCCGCTAGCGGCCTGGCCTGAGTCATTCGCATCGGCCGGGTTGCCGGTTCCGGCGCCTGGCCCAGCGTTGGAGGATCCGGTCGTGGCATCAGCGCCCGGTTGTGTAC
>CAYNDU010000406.1:0-5796 GCA_964395615.1 uncultured Pirellulaceae bacterium
CCGTAGGTACGGGAACACGTGTACCCCTCGTTGCCACGGGCAGCTTGCCCGTGGTGGGCGCTGCAAAACGGCTCGCCATCTCGCGCGGCGGAACTGGATTGCTGAGTCTAACGGCAGCGCTAGGCACAGTCCGTCTCCTACGGGCAAGGCTGCCCGTAGGTACAAGGGACCGGGTACCTGTCGTTGCCACGGGCAGCTTGCCCGTGGAAGGTGCGGAGCAACGACGATCGCTCAGGCGTCGGGCTCGACGTGACTCTCTTCGACCGCACGAAATTCCTGTGCGATCATCTGCAATCGTGCTCGCAACTCGCACTGGTTCTGCGGGGCCGACTCCATGAGAAATGGCTCGATTCCGGGCGGTGAGTTCATCGCCTGACACGCCTGGCGATACTTCGAGCAGATGTCATCCACGCAGCCGGGTACGGGTGTCCTCAATGAGGGCTCGTCGCGTCGAGATTCGCTCAACATTTCAGTCTCAGCTCTGTGTGGGCGTTCGGTAGGGTCCGGCGATCCTGCCCCAAGAGAATCTCTGACCGCAGCCCGAAATTATACCCTTCTTTTATGGGGATCGCCAACCAGCACAGGCGTTATTTCTTGACGTCAAATGACAGGTGCGCGGAAAACACCCGGGCGCGTGCCTTAGCGGGGTGCACGCGCCTGGAATGCTGGGTAAGCTAGAGGCTCTACAAGAATCGCGTTGAGTGCGCCGTTCCTGCCCGTGAGGGCTGGGCGGTAGTCGACACTCAAAGGCACGCGGAACCACTACTTAATGAGCGAGACAGAGACCATGAAACGACTGGCGGGTAAACCGAGTACGCTTGTTCTGGCCGTGACGATGTTGGCGACCAGTTGTCTTGTTGCGGGGGCCCAACCGCCGCGTCGGAGGCCGGGCGGACCCGGCGGTCCGGGTGGCAAGCCATCGGCAACATCGGGGGCCAAACCGGGTGGGTCATCGGCCACCAAGAGCGGCGTAAAGAAGTACGACGACGTGATCACGAAAGAGGCGAAGACAAAGATTGGCCTGTTCAGTACGCATCGCATCAAAGACAAGTTGTATTACGAGATCAAGCCGGGAGAACTTGGCAAGGACATGTTATGGGTTACACAAATCGAAAAGACCCAGGCAGGTTTCAGTTACGGAGGCATGCCGGTTGGCGATCGGGTCGTTCGATGGGAGTTGCGAGACGAGAAGGTCATGTTGCGGGACGTCAAGTACTCGATTCGTGCTGAAGTCAAGGACTCCGTAACCAAGTCAGTCGAGGCGACGAGTATTGCACCCATCATCAAGGTGTTTCCCGTTGCGGCGTGGGGCAAGGACAAAGCGCCGGTGATCGATGTCACGAGTCTTTTCATGAGCGACATCAAGGAATTCAGTCCGGCTCGAGCGCTTTCGGCTTCCGGCCTGGACACTTCCCGTTCATTCCTGGAGGAGATCAAGGCCTTCCCGACAAATATTGAAACCAAGGTCCTGGCCACTTATCGACTCAGCGGATCCACATCCAGTTCACCATTCAGTCGCAGCAGCGGCCCGCGACGTGACTCGACGCAATCCGCAGTGACCGTTTTATTGCACCACAGCATGGTCAAGCTGCCTGAGAAGCCGATGAAGCCGCGCGTGTTCGACGAACGAGTTGGGTTTTTCACGATTGGATTTACGAATTACGGTGATCTGTCGAATCACCAGGTCGAGGACGTGAAGTTTATTACGAGGTGGCGTTTGGAGAAGAAGGACCCGAGTGCCGCCAAATCGGAAGTGGTAAAGCCGATCGTGTTTTATGTCGGTCGAGGCGTGCCGGACAAGTGGAAGCCGTACGTGAAAAAGGGTATTGAGCTTTGGCAACCGGCATTTGAAGCGGCCGGCTTCAAGAACGCCATCCTTGGCAAAATCGCGCCGAGCCCCCAGGAAGATCCTGATTGGGACGCAGAGGACGCCCGGATTTCGTCGATTCGCTGGTTGGCATCGACAACGGAAAACGCATTTGGTCCGCACGTGAGCGATCCACGCACGGGCGAGATTCTGGAAGCCGACGTCCGTGTCTACCACAACGTGCAGAAACTGGCGCGCGACTGGTATTTTGTCCAAGCGTCTCCGAACGACAAGCGGGCACAAAAGCTTCCATTGCCGGACGAGCTTGAGGGCGAGTTGTTGGCCTACGTGGTTGCCCACGAAGTAGGCCATTCACTCGGTTTTCCCCACAACATGAAAGCATCGTCTGCCTACACGGTTGCGAATCTACGGAGTGCCGAATTCACAAAGAAGAACGGCACGGAAGCTTCGATTATGGACTATGGTCGCTTCAATTATGTTGCCCAACCGGGCGACAAGGCCACGTTGATTCCCAAGGTCGGCCCCTACGACTTCTTCGCGACGACGTGGGGATATGGACAATACAAGGACCCGGAGGCCGAGAAGAAGGGACAAGCGGCCCTCTTGGCCAAGCAAAAAAAGAACCGCCTGCTGCGTTTCGGCGACGCCAATCCGAGCCTGGACCCGACGCGGCAGACCGAAGACCTCGGATACGACACGCTTGAAGCCACGCAAATGGGAATCAAGAATATCAACCGAGTTGCCGGGTACCTCGTCTCGGCCTGCTGCAAGCCGGGCGAGGATTACAGTCTGCTTCAGAACATGTACGATCGGGTGAACAGCCAGCGAAACCGAGAGCTGGCCCACGTGGTGGCCATGGTGGGCGGATTCGAGCAGATCAACTTGTTCTTCGGTGACGCAGACAAGATCTATCACGCAATCCCGGCCAAGCGCCAGCGCGAGGCGGTCGCCTTCCTGCTTCAGGAGGCCTTTCACGCCCCAGCGGCGTTGATCGATCCGAAAATCACGATGCGGCTCGAAGCCGACGGCGTGGCCGAGCGCGTGTTGAGCGGTCAGACGTCCATTTTGCGCGGCTTGTTGTCAAGTAGTAAGCTGCGGCGGATGGCCGAGCATGCCGCGCGTAACCCGGGGGCCAAACCGGGCACGCTCTACGCACCACCCCAACTGCTGGCTGACCTGCGCAAGGGCATCTTCGCCGAACTCGATCAGGAGAAGGCCAAAGTCAATCTCTACCGCCGCAACTTGCAGCGCGCGTATGTCGATATCATGACAAAACAGGTGAATTCTTCCAGCACCAGTTCCGACCTGCCCGGCCTGGCGCGGGTCGAACTTGAAACGCTCCGGGCCCTTCTTAATAAGAGGGTCGGCGAGGCGGAACCTCTGACGAAGGCTCACATCCACCAACTGGCTGCGCAGATTGAAAGGGCCTTCAAGTCTCCGGTGGTCGTGCAATCCTCGTCAACGCCAACGATCACGATTCCGGGTCGGCGCAGAGTGGAGAAGCGGTAACGGTCGTCTTTCACTGATACGACCGAACGAATTTCGCCACCGCCGGGTTGCGGTGATGCGAAGCGGGCGCGCGACGTCGGCGACGCATCACCGTGGGTCGGCGGTTTCTTGTCGGTCGCACAAGGTAGATACGCGATCGATGGGCGGATAGAATTCTGTCGTGCCGCCGATCGCCGCTCGTGGCGTGCTGCGTGAAGACGTGCCCACTGGGACGGAAACTGGCCTTTGAGGAACCATGCTGCCATGTTTGTGAAGCACACCGCTATTCGGCGACGAGGATGGGCCGGCAGATATCGAGGGTACCGGACGCTCGCCCTGCTGCTGACCGCGCTGATGATCATGACCGGCGTCGAGGAGACGTGGGCCGGCGGCAGCTCGGAGCGGTTGGCACTGATCGTGAACGGCGGAAGTTGGGCCTCCAAGGCCGTGGCCAACGAGTTCATTCGATTACGGTCCGTGCCGGCCTCCCACGTCATCTATCTTGACGATTTGGGTGTGACCGAACGGATCACCGTTGAACAATTTCGTGCGAACGTCCTGGGCCCCGTCCTCAACGTGTTGGAGAAACGGCATCTCACCGAACAGATCGACTATGTCGTCTACTCGACGGATTTCCCCACCGCCATCGACGTTCGAGCCGATATCGGGGAGCAAAAACTTCCGAAGATCATCACACCCGTGGCCGCAATCAACGCCTTGACGTTTTACCACGAGAAGGTAATGGCCCGGTCACCTTCCTACCTCAACCTGGCCGGCAATTTCTATGCTCGCGCAGACCGGCAGTTGGCCAACCGATTGCGGCGCCCCGCCGAGCAACAGCGATCGATCCAGGTCGCATCCCAATTGGCATCCGAGAAGAAATGGGATACAGCGCTGACTCATTTGCGGCCGTTGGCCAGGCAATTTCCCGGCGACGCTAACCTGCAGTACAATCTGGCCTGCTGCCTGGCAATGTCCGGCGACACCGAAGCGGCCATCCAAGCGCTCTCACGCTCGGTCGACGCAGGTTGGTCGGATCGTCATCACGCAGCCGGCGACAGTGACTTGACGGTCTTACGCGACCGCGCCGATTTTCGGGCGCTGCTCGACCGGATGGACAAGAATCTGAACCGCGCGTCGACGGTTCCGCCGGCCGTCGCGTTCAGCGGACAATATCGCTGGGACCGTTACGGACAGCGCACCGATGAGCAGGGAGAACGGTACCTTCTTTCCACGTTGCTGGCCGTGACTAGCGGACGAGGCATGTCGGTAAGCGACGCGATTCGATACCTGCGCCGCAGTCGCTCGGCCGATGGAACACGTCCCGAGGGCACCGTTTACTTCCTGAAGAACGGGAATGTCCGCTCGACAACCCGAGCCGGTGCGTTTGCCAACGCAGCGAGTACGTTACAACGACTCGGCGTGACAGCGGAAATCGTCGATGGCATCTTGCCTCAAAAGAAGCCGGACGTCATGGGGGCGGTAATCGGTACCGCCAGTTTTCAGTGGAGTGGATCGGGAAGTACGATCAGGCCAGGCGCTATCTGCGAGCACTTGACGAGTTTCGGTGGAGTGATGCGTGAAGGAGCCGGACAGACGCCGCTTACCGAGTTTCTTCGTGCCGGTGCGGCCGGATCGAGCGGTACGGTTACCGAACCGTTCGCGATTCAACTGAAGTTTCCGACGCCTTACGTGCAGGTCTACTATGCGGAGGGGTGTTCCTTAGCCGAGGCCTTTTACCAATCACTCTTTGGACCCTACCAGTTATTGATCGTGGGAGATCCACTCTGCCAACCGTGGGCACTGAAACGGGATGTCATGACGACTCCCGATATTTCGGGCCGGACGTTCAAAGGAACGATCGCAATGACCGCCCGGTTGTCACCTGCGGCGAACGTCGATCATTGGGAATGGTATGCTGACGGCCGTTTGATCGAATCGGCCGATTCCGGCGATCGTCTGCGAATCGAGACGTCCAGAATGAGCGACGGCTGGCATCGCCTGCGGCTGGTGGCCGTCGAAACGGGGCGCATCGCGACTCGACACGCCAAGGACCTGCCGATCTTTGTTAACCATCTTGGCAGACGGGCAACGATTGAACGGGTCGCCGGAGCGGGTCCGCAAGCGGTACTCGGGCAGCCGATCAACGTACGTGTCACGGCGAACCAGGCTTCGCGAATCGACGTCGTTCACAATGGGCGCGTTTTGGGAACCACCGATCGGCCGACCGGCCGACTGACCATCTCAAGCGCAGACCTGGGGCTGGGACGGATCGAGCTGCAGGCCATTGCACGGGGGGAAGGTGGGCCGGTTCCGAGTCCACCCCTGGTGTTGGAGATCGTACCGGAGGAACCACTTCGGGGGCTCGGCGACGCACACCCTCGTTCGCTGACCGACGGACTGGTCGTTCGATTGGGAAACATGGCCCCTCGAACGATCCAATCGACCCGTTCTGCCGACTGGCTTGAGAAACTCGCCGG
>CAYNDU010000407.1:0-5793 GCA_964395615.1 uncultured Pirellulaceae bacterium
GAGTCGATCAACGCCCGTTCATCATGCTTCCACAATAGCTTGTCCTCGTTCAAGTCGTAGGCGGCCACCGTATGGCCGAATCCCCATGGAACACGGGGGCGCTGATAATAACCGCGGCTCAGGTCGGCCCAACTCCAACCGCCGTAGGTGCGGTCCCCCTTGATCACCTGCGCCGCCCCGTCGTTTGGCCCGGCCATGACGTACAGCACACCGTCCCGCACCACCATCCACTTCCACTGGTCACCCACCCCGGCAATCTCCAGGCGACGCTTTTCCCGGCCGGTCGCCGTATCCAGCAAGAGGCAGCCGTTGCCGTCGAGCAAATAGAACGTCTCCTTGGTTGCTGCGAACGCCGACCGATGGGCCAGGTACCCGTCGGGCAACGCGCGGCGCCAGAGCTCGATCCCGTTGTACCCGTTGCGCGCAATGAGTTGATTGACCGTATCCCATTCGCGGCGATGGTGAGCAATATGGCCGGTTGCCAGAAATGTCCGGCCCCCGGCGGCGGTCGTAATGGCAGGCATCGTGATGTAGTACGGCTCGGCCAGAAACTGCGTCAGATAAGGAGCCTTGATTGCCTGGTCGGTCGAGACGGGATTATTGTCCGGACCATGTTCCCAGTGAGTCCAATCATCCGTACCGGCCGGAATCGGTTTGCGAAATACCAGAAACTGCTGTTGAAACTCGGTCGGTACGCTCAGCCCCGAATAGCGTTGCATCCAGGACGGGTCCTTCGCTTGCTTGCCGTCGGGCCGTCGGTGAACCGAACGACGAATCACCGCGATCCCCTCGGGACGCAGCACTCGCACCACCTCGTCGATCAGGGCCGGCAGGTCTGACACTCCTTCTCTCTCGGCCACCACGACCAGGTCGATCATATTGTCGGCATAAGGAAGCCGTTTCAGATCGCCCCGTTCAATCACCACGCGATCGAGGCCGAATCCCGACCGTTCGGCGACCTGCCGCAGTTGGGAAACCGTCTTCGAATCGGGTTCGATCACATGGACGAGAAAGCGCTCCGATCGGACCAGCGGTACGGTCAGTTCGATGTCGAATCCCAGGACGGCACAGAGCCCTCGGTCGACGCCGTTCGCGCGCATGATCTGAGACAGGGGTGAGTTCTCAGATTGCGAACCGGCGGCCGTGGCCGGCGCGGTGATCAGCAGGAGAAAACCGGCTGCAATGGAACCGAAGGCTGTGAGACATCCGCATGCCGTAAGGAGCGATCGGCTTCGATAGAGACTTTTGGCCATTACTGGTTGCTCCAAAATTCGGTTCGTATCCAACTGCGCGAGCAAGCTGAATGGGGGCGTCAGAGAAATGCCTTGCTCGGCAGTATATCGAACCTATCACGGGGTCGCCAGCAAAATCATCCTCTATGGTGGCGGTATGTGCTCGTTGGCCACCAGTTGGTCGAACGACTGCCGTGCCCGAATTTCGTAGGCATGTCCATCGCGCAAGAGGACTTCCGCGGCCATCAGCTTGGAGTTGTAGTTCGAGGACATCACGTTGCCGTAGGCGCCGGCACAGCCGATGACCAGCAAATCGCCGACCCCGGCAATCGGCAGAGTACGGTGACAGACAATTCCGCCGTCTTGTTGAGTAAAAATATCACCCGATTCGCATAACGGGCCTCCGACAATCACCTCGTGCGTCTTGCGTCGTACATCTCCGTCAGACGGTGCGAGGGCCATGGGGTGCCAGGCGCCGTAAAGGATGGGTCGTGCCAGGTTATTGAATCCGGCGTCCAGCAGGTAGAACAAGTTGTTCCCCATCTTCTTGATGGCTCGAATTTCCGCGATCATGTACCCACTGTCTGCCGTTAGAAAACGGACGGGCTCGATTTCCAGCGAAATCGCATGCCCGAGACGTTCGGCGATGCGTGCCCGGCTCGCGTTCCATAGTTCGAAGTAGCGCTCCAGATCGACCTCCGCCTCATCCGCACGGTAGGCGATTGGCAGCCCGCCGCCGGCACTGATCGATAGAATGCTTCGTCCGGCCCGTTCGGCCATCCCTTCCATCGCCCCACAAACCTGGCCCAAATGGTCCAGATCGGTCCCCGACCCGATGTGCATGTGCAGTCCGGTGACCCAAAGTCCATGCCGGTCGGCTCGACGCAAGCAATCCTCCAGCTGTTCGTGCCAGATGCCATGTTTGGATTGCTGTCCGCCCGTATTCGTCTTCTGGCTGTGACCATGTCCAAACCCCGGATTGATTCGCATCGTGATCGCTCGACCCGGTGCTTCGTTTCCGAGCTGGTCGATCATGTCGGGCGAACCGGCATTGACGTGGATGTTGTGCTCGAGAACGAGCTGCATCGATTCGCGATCGAAGATGTCGGCCGTGTAGACAATCGGCGGCGGAGTACCTTCGGCCGAGTATCCAGCGGCAAAGGCTCGCCGCACCTCTCCGCTGCTTACGGCATCGACCAGCACACCCCGTCGCCTCACCGAATCAAGAACCGCGAGGTTGGAACAGGCCTTCTGAGCGAAGCGGATCACGTCAAACGCTCGCAAACTCGCGATACGTTGTTCGATGGCCCGTTCGTCGTACACGTACAAGGGGGTCCCGAAGCGGCGAGCCAGCTCTCGGACATCCTGGCCGGCAATCGTCGTGCAGAAAAGAGGATTGTCCGTGGTAGCATCTGTCATGTCAGCGTATCCCCCGGTGCCGTGCTGATCCGGCCCCTGGTTGATCCGGCGTTTTACCGGAAAGATCATTAGGACGATTCGCGGAAAACCGCACCGTACTTCATCCAATCCGGCTCGTGAAGTGGCCGAACGAGCGTGCATGCGCCCGGTCCGCTTTGTCCACGTGGCGATCTCAGGAAATAACGGGGAATTTTCAGTAACTCGGATCTCCATTTCGGTTAATAATGAGTGCACCCACTCACTCAATGGCCTCAGTAGGGAAGAACATGGCACGACCCGGTATTTGTCCTCAATGTGATCGACCGTTACCGTCCGACGCGCCGCACGGCATTTGCCCTCAGTGCATGTTCGGGCTGGGAATGGAGCCAGACGAGCAAGCACATGGCCAGGCGACGGGATCTGCCGGCGGCCATCATCGGTTATTTACTCCCCCTACGCCTGCGGAATTGGCCCCCCATTTTCCTCAGCTTGAGATTCTCGAGATCATCGGACAGGGTGGAATGGGCGCTGTCTACAGGGCTCGACAGAAGATGCTGGATCGAGTGGTGGCATTGAAAGTGCTGCCTTTTCAGGTGGGGATCGACCCGGCCTTCGAAGAGCGGTTCACTCGTGAGGCCCGCGCTCTGGCTCGACTGACCCACCCCCAAATCGTCATGATTTTCGACTTCGGCCAGGCCGATCAGTACTACTACTTCCTGATGGAATACGTCGATGGCATCAACCTGCGACAGGCCATCGGCGAACCAAACCGACTGACACCGGAACAGGCGCTGGCCATCGTCCCGCAAGTCTGCGAGGCTCTTCAATATGCCCACGACCAGGGGATCGTTCACCGAGATATCAAGCCCGAAAACGTCCTGCTCGACAAACAGGGCAACGTGAAGATCGCCGACTTCGGCCTCGCCAAATTGCTCGGTCAGGAGAAGAATCATCTGCATTTGACCGGAACGCAGCAAGTGATGGGAACGCCCCATTACATGGCCCCCGAACAGATGGAAAAACCGCAATCGGTCGATCACCGTGCCGACATCTACTCGCTTGGGGTGGTCTTCTACGAACTGCTGACCGGCGAGTTACCGCTGGGCCGATTCGCCCCGCCCTCGCAGAAGGCCGACATAAACGCTCGGCTCGACGATGTCGTCCTGCGTTCCTTGGAAAAAGAACCGGCCCAACGGTACCAACATGCGAGTGACGTCAAGACGGCCGTCGAAGCGGCAGCCGTTCCACCTCAACAGAAGTCGGACAAACCACCGGTCACCCGGTCCCATCGGATTCATCGCGTCCCGTTCTCCATCCGCCAGATTTACGGAGGTCTCGCCAAAGCAAAGGGCATCCTCCGTTTCGACGGGAAGACCGTTTCGATGGAGTTTGAAGTTAAGGATGATGTTCTGGGCGTCATCCGCTCGGGTGTCCGCAATGTCGACTTTCCGCTCGAGGAACTGGTGGATGTGCGCCTGAACAGTGCCTGGCTCCAGGGGCCTGAAATCATACTTCGGACCGATCGCCTGGATGCCGTGCAAGGTGTCCCTTCGAGCGAGCATGGGCGAGTTCGATTGAGAGTTGCCCGCGAGGACGCGGAAACCGCCGAGCAAGTGGTGGATGCCATGTGCCTGGCAATCAGCGAGCAAACGCCCGGGGCGATGCACTCGCCAGCATCCGATCCTGATCGGCCGAGGTCCGAGCGGCCCTACTCGGGCTCCCGTCACGATCGTCCGGTGACCGAAGAGATGATACGACGCGTGGAGCGGGACCTTCGCATTCCGGCCAATGGGCTATTGGGTGTCGGGATAGCCCTGTTTCTACTTCCCCTGTTTGCCTTTCCTTTGTTGTTCCTTTCGTCGGCGACAATCGGAACGCGTCACCAGCAGAGCATCGCCCTACCATCGGTTGGGTTCGAGGACAGTGAGGACTCGGCGACGATGAAAATGTCTTCGGGCCCCATGGCTGACCCATCGATGGCTGCGGAAGATGATTCCGAATCGGAGATGGTTGTTATCGGCGATGTTGCGATATCCACCCACTCTGACGAAACTCCTCAGCAAGCCTTCAGCTTGTACACCGCTTCTTGGATCGGATTCGGCTTGATCTGGTTGATGTTGACCGTTTGGTGTTTTGCAATTGCCGGCCTGTTCGTGGTTGGGGCCGCACGCATGCGTCAGATCGAGTCATTTGGGTTTTCGCTGTTTGTAGGTGTACTGGCTGTGGTCCCCCTGCATCCCCTTTTCTTGTTTAGCCTGCCTTTCGGGATCTGGGCGCTCACGATCCTGGTGCGTCGCGGAACCGCGGGCGTATTCAGGCAGCAGCACGGGCGGCAGGGACTGCACGGTTCGGACGCTTTGGGAGCCAGCCCGCCGCAACCGAACGCCTACGCGCCTGTCAAACCGGCGGCCGTCGATCAAGGTGCGATGGGGGACCCGTTGCGTGTTCCGGGCATCGGCCTTGTTCTGGTGGCCGTACTGAATATCGCCGCCTGGTTCCTCGCCTGCATCGCGGTGGTCAAGCTGAGCCCGTTGCCGATTTGGTTGCTCGTGCCCGCGGTGATCCCCCTGCTGGTCAGCCTGGTGATTCTCAAGGGAGCACTTAACATGCTGCGGGGACAGTCTTACGGCATGGCCAATGTGGGGGCGGTGGCGGCAATCCTACCATTGAATCTCTTTGCCGTGCTGAGTATCCCGCTGGGAATCTGGGCCCTTATTCAGTTGCAGAAACCGAATGTAAGGTCACGTTTTCGTGGTCAGTGGCGGTGGGGGCTCGGGAGAGAATCATCGGATGCTGCGGGCCGAGAGAGGGGTGGAACCGGTGCAACAGGTGTGCTCGTTGCGGCCGCCATTCTGCTCGTCACGTTGGGCGTATGTGCCGTCGCCGCCTCCGTCGCCTATCTGAGTCTGGCCAGAGAAGCGTCACCCGCGCGATCAGCACCGTTCATCCACACCTTGGAATCGCTCCCAACCGAGTTGCAGACGCCTCCTGCGCAGCCGGCGTCAGAGAGCCATGCCCCGGTTCCGACCGCACCCGCCCCTGATCGACCGGCTACCGCAGAGGACCCGAAACAGAACGTTCGTTGATACGGTCACGAAGAGGGAGCGGGAGGCGTCATTGTGCCGGGAGCCGTCATTGTGGCGGGCGCCGGACGTGCGATTGG
>CAYNDU010000408.1:0-5792 GCA_964395615.1 uncultured Pirellulaceae bacterium
TCCCCTACCACCGACTGTTGAAATCTCCAGTGAACACCTTGCTCAGCCCAACCGTTACGCGAGCTCGTTCCTGCACCCGGCGATAGGCCGGGAATTCTCTTTTTTTTCTGGATGGCAACGCCCAATCGTCGCGGAATCGATGAAACTTTAAAGAATCTGGTCTTTTTTCGATTCTTCGGATGGGATATAAGAGCAGGTGCGCTTGGCGAGCGGAGGATCCGCACAACGCGAGGCGTTGTTTGACCACGGTTGGGGGGCTCGCTATAATTGCCCGCCATGCTTTGTTGGGACCTTCCGCCGGTTGACCCAGACTGGTGGAACAGGAGTGTTAAGCACAAGGAAGTGATGACTCCCCGCTCGGCCGCGACTGGGACTCTCCCGCGGCCCAGTACCCACAGGAATCAGTATCCACAGGAATCGGTATCCACAGGAATCCTTCGGTGTCATTCGGATCGTCGCACGAAATCAAGGAACGGGTTCGCGAGGCCACCGATCTGGTCGATGTGATCAGCCGGTCCATTCGTCTGCGCCGCCAGGGCCGTGGATACGTGGGACTCTGCCCCTGGCACGACGATTCGAGGCCGAGCCTCCAGGTGAATCCCGAGCGCCAGTCGTGGAAGTGCTGGGTTTGTGATGAGGGAGGGGATGTCTTCAGTTTCGTCATGAAGCGTGAAGGGGTCGATTTCCGGGAAGCCCTTCGCATGCTGGCCGATCGGGCCGGAATCCAATTGGCCGGAGCCTCATCGTCAGTGCCGGCCGGCAGCGCCGAAGACAAGCAGATGCTTTACCGGGCCGTCGCATGGGCCGAACAGCAGTTCCATCAATGTTTGCTGGAATCACCGGGGGCCCAGGCGGCGCGCGATTATCTGAACCAAAGGGGCATTCTCGATGAGAGTGTCCGCAAATTCCATCTTGGTTATTCACCCGACGAATGGCAGTGGCTATTGAGTCGAGCCGAATCGACTCCGTTTTCACCGGCCATATTGGAATCGGCCGGGTTGGTCGGTCGGCACGAGGCGAGTGGTCGCGTTTATGATCGGTTTCGAGGTCGTTTGATGTTCTCGATCCGGGACACCGAACATCGACCGATTGCCTTTGGCGGGCGGATCCTGCCGCAGGCGGCTGCGACCAGTGGCCCCCCGACCAGTGGCGCTTCGACCAGGGCTGGGGAGACCAAGGCCTCGTCCGCCCCAAAATATATTAATTCACCCGAAACGCGGCTGTTTACGAAGAGTAACCACCTTTACGCTCTGGATATTGTTCGAGAACAGGCGATTCGCAAGGGCCAGATAATTGTCGTCGAGGGATACACCGATGTGATCATGGCTCATCAGCACGGCCTGCCAAACGTTGTGGCTGCGTTAGGAACGGCGTTAGGGCAGCGTCACGTTCGGTTGTTGCAACGTTTCGCGGATACGATCACGCTCGTGCTCGATGGTGACGATGCCGGCCAGCGGCGCACGAACGAGGTACTGGAGTTGTTCATTGCCGCCCAGGTTGACCTGCGCGTGCTAACGTTGCCCTCCGGACTTGACCCATGTGATTTTCTCCGCCAGCGAGACGCCGACGCCTTCCGGACACTACTTGCTTCGGCGGTCGACGCATTGGAACACAAAGTCCATTCGGCCTCCGGACAGATTGACGTCGTATCCCAGCCCGATGCGGCGCACCGCGCGCTCGAAGAGATTCTAAAGACGATGGCCGGTGCACCGAAGGCCGACGCTGCGGCCGGCTCGCTGCTTTTACGTGAGCAAACCATGTTGGCCCGCCTGGCTCGACGATTCCACGTTGACGAAGCGACCCTGCGTCAGAGGCTGAGTGAGTTGCGTAGCCGGTCGCGCAAGCCAACGAATCCAGCGGGAGGCCCGCGGGACGAGGGAGACGCTCTGACGCCATACGAACGGGAGCTTTTCGAAATCCTGGTCGTGCATCCGTCCCTGGTGACCGTTGCCCTCGAGCAAGTCAATATCGAACATCTTCGCAGCTCGATGGCTCGCGAGTTGTGGCAGCTTTTCGTAGAGGCAGACGTGCGCGAAGTCGGTTTTGAATTCGCCACGATCCTGACCATCGCTGATCGTCCCGCGCTGAAGTCGCGGTTGGTAGCAATCGACGAGCAGGCCCGAGGAAAAGATGAACGGGCGGCCGAGAGTGCCCAACAGCGATTGCTCGGCTTGGTGCGGCGATTCGACCTCGATCGGCAAAGGGCCGATCATCGCCGCGAGTTGGCAGAATTGGAAGACCATCAATACGACGAAAAGGAGGAGATCTCGGTTCTTGAGAAAATGATCCAGCAAGAACGTCACCGGCATGGTATCTCAGCGCCCACGGACGGGTAGCCATCCATGTTCGGTCGCCTCGACGCCGCACCCGCAACCGGGGGGCACGACGTCGAGTCACAATCACGGTGTCTTGAAGCGCAAGAACGCGCAGGAGGAGCTGACACGTGGATTATCTGGAAAAGGATTTACAGCAACTGATCGCCAAAGGAAGGGCCGACGGTTATCTCACTTATGACGAAGTGAATGACTACCTCCCGGACGAAGACGTTAACCCCGATAAACTCGACAATTTGCTGATCGCCCTCGATGAAAAGGGGATCGAATTAGTCGACCAACCCCCTCGGAATTCGTTCGAAACTCCACGGCCGGCACCATCGGCCGATGCAGCCCAGCGACGAATCGAGTCGGAATCACCGGCTCGGCTGCTGACCGAAGAGCTGCCAAAGTTGAGCGACGATCCGATTCGGATGTACCTGTCACAGATGGCGGAAATCCCGCTGTTGTCACGTGACCAGGAAATCTCGCTCGCCAAGAAGATCGAGATCACTCGCAAGCGATTTCGGCGTAGCGTTTTGGGTTGCGACTACGCCATGCGCGCGGTCGTCCAGACACTTCGGCGAGTCTATCGAGGCGACTTGCCATTCGATCGGACAATTAAGGTCTCGCTGACCGAACGGCTTACGAAGGAACAGATCCTCGCGCGCATGCCGCACAACCTGGCCACTTTGGATCACCTGTTGGCGGCCAACCAGTGTGATTTTCAAAAACTGATTCGGAAGTCGACCGACACAGACGCTCGGCAGACCGCGCGCCGAGCCTTCCTGAGACGACGGCGAAAGAGCCTGCAGCTGGTCGAGGAACTCAGTCTCCGGACGCGCCGCGTTCAGCCCCTGATGCGGCAGCTCGAAGAATTCGCCGACCGAATGGACGATATTCGGGCGGAGCTGCGCCGTCTCGAGCATCTGCCCCGGGCCCAGGAGGAACGGGCCCGTCTGCGCCGTGAATTACGGGACCTGATGACGATGACTCAGGAAAGTCCTCGCAGTCTGCGGAGGAGGTGCGAGACGTTTCGTGTCCAGTTCGAGGCCTACGAGCAGGTGAAGCGGGAACTGTCGAGCGGCAATTTGCGACTCGTCGTCTCGATTGCCAAGAAATACCGCAATCGGGGGCTGAGCTTCCTTGACCTGATCCAGGAAGGGAATACGGGCCTGATGCGTGCAGTCGATAAATACGAATATCGCCGAGGCTTTAAATTCTCGACCTATGCGACCTGGTGGATCCGCCAGGCAATTACCCGGGCGATCGCGGACCAGGCGCGCACCATACGAATTCCCGTCCACATGATTGACGTGCTCTCAAAGCTACGCAATATTCAGAAGAGGCTCTTGCAGGAATTCCGCCGAGAGCCTACTACTGAAGAGATCGCGATTCGAGCCGGTTTGGATCTGGACGAGGTCAAGCGGGTCATGGATATTGGCCGCCATCCCGTCAGTCTCGACCGCCCGGTTGGCGACGGAGACGACTGTAGTTTCGGCGAGTTTATCGAGGATTCGTCGAGTGAAAACCCCGTTCGTACGGCGAATAATGGTATCTTGCGCGAGAAGATCGAAGGTTTGCTCAAAACGCTCACGTATCGGGAGCGCGAGATTATTCGTCTCCGCTACGGCCTGGGCGACGGTTACACCTATACGCTCGAAGAAGTCGGCCGGATCTTCCGAGTTACTCGTGAACGAGTCCGGCAAATCGAGGCCAAGGCGGTCCGGAAACTGCAACATCCGGTCCGGAGCCAACAGCTGGCAGGTTTCCTGCGAAGCGTTGCCGGCTGAGATTCAACTGCCGGCTGCGACCCTGGGCCGCCAGATGCCCGCGGCCCACCCGGACACGTTTCCCACCTTCCACCTCACCGCTGGTCAATCGACCAGCGGTTTTTTATTTGCCTCGTCGCAACCTCTTCCAAGTCCATTGATCTGGTCACTTTCATCAACGAAAGATGCCCGGAGATTATTCTTCTTTTCTTCCCAGAATGAGGAGTCGAACCGCTCATGACCGTTACGGCAGCATCACTTCGCGAACTTCATCGGATCCAGCGCCAAGTCTCCGATTTGAACGATCGTTTGGCACGTGGTCCGAACCAGGTGGCCGCCGGACAAGCCCACTGTCGGCAACTGGAAGAGTCTTTGGAACAGCTTAAGGCCGCCCTGACCGAGATCCGAAAGTCGGCGGACGGCAAACAGCTGCAGTTACGCGAACGCGAGGCGCGGATCGAGGACCTCAAGGGAAAACTCAATGCCTGCAGTAGCAATCGTGAGTACCAGACTCTGAAAGACCAGATTTCCGCCGACCTTCAGGCCAACAGCGTGCTCGAAGACGAAATCCTCGACGCACTCGAACAGATCGACGAACAAGAGGGTGCTGTTGGCTCGGCAGCCGGCCTGTTGCAACAGGGTCAGAACGACCTGGCCAAACTGGAACAACGGGTCGCCGGAGAAAAAGGTCAGCTCGAATCCGAATTGACCCGGGTCACCGCGGCTTTGGAATCAGCAGAGGCTGGCTTGCCGCCCGATTTTCGAGCCGAATATCGACGGATCTCGGCCGCACGCGGCGAACACGCCCTGGCCACCGTGGAAGACGAGATCTGCACGTCCTGTTTCCAAAGACTGACCGCTCAAACCATGAACGAGCTGTTTCTCGAACGCCCGACGTTCTGCAAGAGCTGCGGATCCGTCCTCTATTTGCCCGAAGACACACGCGTCCAATGACCGTCGGCCGGGCCGTCGATAAAGCGAACGATCCACGCCCATATGCCGTTCGGCGCGCCGGCGAAGTTCGCTTCTGAATAGCGGCAGGTCAGGGGTAGCGGATGGAAAGGACCTCAAAATTGATCGTGCCCTTTGGGACCGGGATCTCCACTCGATCGCCCACTTTTTTTCCGACCAACCCCTGACCGATGGGGCTCGTGATCAAGTACCGGCCGGCGTCATAATCTTCGTCGCCGGCGCCGACCAGCGTGAATTCCTCTTCGTCGTCAAGATCCAGGTCTTTAACCATGACCGTCGCACCGAACGCCACCTCGTCCTTGGGCAATTTGGAGGGGTCGACGATACTGGCGAATGACAGGTCGCTCTTCATCTTGTTGACCTTCGCCTGTAACATGCCCATCGCCTCGCGCTGAGCGTGGTACTCGGCATTTTCGCTCAGGTCACCTTCGTCCCGGGCTGCCGCGATCAACTCGGCGATTCTCGGCAGTTCCTCCTGCTCCAATCGCTGTACCTCCAACCGCTTCTTGTTGTACGCTTCCTGGGTCATCGGAATATAGGCAGTCATCTCAATCGCTCCGGTGGCCAAAAAAAAAACGCGATCTCAGCGAGCGAGACCGCTTATCAATCGTGTTGGCTGGTTCCCATTGTGGCCGATTCCACCGATCCTGTAAAGACAACTCGGCCCGTGCGCGACACGATGGGTGCAGGAACGAGCTCGCGTAGCGGTTGGGCTGAGCAAGGTGTTCACTGGAGA
>CAYNDU010000409.1:0-2621 GCA_964395615.1 uncultured Pirellulaceae bacterium
GTGCGCAAGTACGCCTGGCTGATCAACTCGGCCGTATCACCCTCCGCCGCTTTCACCGGATGGTCACGTTCCGGGCCGGGAAGGCCGTACCGTTTCGTCGCCTGCGCCAGCCTCTTTTGCAGCTGATTCACCTGAGCCGTCTTGCCCGATTTTCGCAGCTGCCGGATGCGTGATTGCATTCCTCGCACCAGCTTTTCGTAATTGGCGGGCCGAGCCGGTTTTTCCGAAATTGACTCACGTGTCTGCCGAGCGACGTCGGCAATCCAACCGTCCTTGCGCGCCAGGGCCGTTTGAATGTCTCGATCATTCTGCAGGTAAAGTGTCTGCAACAGACTGGGGTCGGACGACCGATCGCAGTCGCAGTTACTCTCTCGGGACGACCGGCCAAACACGGTCAGTGCGTAGTTCAGACTACTTCCTCTCCCGCCGCGCGCCCCGGTCCCGGGCACGGCAATGGCTCGGTTCTCGAGCGAGGCGTGGGTCTCGGCCATTCGCTCGTCGGAAACGGTCGCCTGTCGGACGGCATCGTAAAGCACTTCGGCCGGCAAACGACGAGGCAACGCATGACTGAAATTGCGCCGGTCGGAAGCGTTCGTTTCATTCGTCCGCCAGGAAAGCTGGTAGGTGCGGCTGTTGGTAATCTCGCGATGCAACCACTTCATGTCGAAGTTGTGTTCCACGAAAGACCGGGCCAGGTAGTCGAGCAATGGGGCGTTGCTGGGCGGATTCGCCAGGCTCAAATCATCCGGTGGATTGACGATCCCGATACCAAAGTAATTCGCCCAGACCCGATTCACAAAAGCACGTGCAAAATACGGATTATCCGATGCTCGCATCCAATCCATCAACGCATCCCGCGGATCCTCGTATTCAGACAGGTTGACCATCCGGCCACCCGGCAGCTTGGCCATGCGCCCGTTCGCGTCTCCCTTTCCCTTGCCCTTGCCCTTGCCTTTTCCCTGGTTACTCGATCCGGCGCGATTGGCCGAGTTGTTGACGTAGACCTCGGGGAACGGGACGGTCTTGCCCTGCGCCAGAAGTTTCTGGATCTCGCGCCGCAGGTCGCCTCCTCGTTTCCCCTTCAAGCCGAGCGACTTGATCATCTTGTTGTATTCCGCCTGATCCTCGCGGCGCACACGATTCGACGCGACAACCGAAGAAAAGAACGATTCAAAGGATGCGAAGTCGGACTTGGTCCACTGGTCAAACGGATGTTTGTGGCACTGTGCACACTGAATACGCAGACCCAAAAAGGCGTAGGCCACTCCGATCGCCCGAGCCTCGGGCTGCCGAAAGTCGCGACGCGCCCAGTAATAGGGTAACGAATCAAGTTCTCCAAAATCTTCGTCGCTCCCCTTGCGATACAAGCCGCTCATCTCGCGGCAGTAATCTCCATAGCTTTGGCCCGGCTGCCGGCTTTGAGCCGTAAGAACCCCGGCCACCAGATCATCGTACGGTACATTGTCAGTCACTCGGCGGTAGATCCAGTCGTACCAGTCCTGCGACGCCTGGCCGTTGCGGCCCGGCACGACGTTGACCAACTGCGTGTCGTTGTTGCCCGTGTAATCACACATTTGCGTGGTCCACCAGGCCGAATAAGCCTCCGACTCCAAGAGCTGGTTGATCTTCCTCGCCCGCTTGTCCGACCTTTCGTCCGCCAGGAACGTCTCGACTTCATCGGGAGCCGGCAACGTCCCGGTCAAGTCCAGAGAAACCCGACGTAGAAACTCGGCGTCTTCGCAAACGTCCGACGGGACAATGCCCAGCTTCTTCCACTTGGCAGCCACGAGGCCGTCAATCGGTGTTGGTGTGGGAACATCCGGATAGTGGGCGGCAACCTCGGCAGACACGGGCTGCAAGACAGGGACCGGCTGGACGGCAATGTCGTAGAACACGACAACGTGCGTGTCGCCCGGCTTGGCGGATGTTACGGTTCCATTCTCGTCGATCTTGGCGATTTCGTCGTCATTGGTTCGGAAACGACAAAGGGGCGTAACATCTTCACTCAGACCGTCCTCCCAAACCGCGGTAACGCGGAGCTTTTGGGTCTCGTCCGCTCGATGAAATCGAATCTCGGAAGGAAAAATCTCCAGCCGAGCCAATTTGTGTACCTGCTTCGGATCATAGGTGGCACCTGACTCGATCCAGCGATGCAGCACGTTGTACTGCCAGCTGTCCTTGGAATAACGCTCGCCTCCCTCGTGCTCGTCCTCGTTGGTCGGCTTGAAAATAATCAGGCTCTCGTCCGGATTCTCCCGATCGACGCGCGGACTCTCCTCGTCAAACAACGCGTCATAGTCGCTCTTGAAGTCATAACCGAATAACGACAAGCGGAACCCGCCCCGTCCTTGAAACGAACCGTGACAGGCGCGCCCGTTGCATCCCAGGCGGCCAAAGAGGGGCATCACGTGGCGCTGGAAATCGGGCGTCTCGTCCACATCGGACGACGCGTATCGCAAGTCGATCCGATCCATCTTGTCGTTGGCAGCCGCATACGGGCCCAACGTCGCCGACAACCCCGCGGCAAGCACGAACCCCAGGGCAGCCGGAATACTCGATCTCCAACCTGTCATCTGGCTCAACTTCATTCCGACTCCTCCTCATTTCTCCGGCACGTTGCC
>CAYNDU010000409.1:2721-5783 GCA_964395615.1 uncultured Pirellulaceae bacterium
TTGCCGCATTTCTAAGGGACGTTGCCGCCTATCGCACTCGACGGATCGCTCCAGACCCTGCTTTCGAGAGGATTCTACCAAGAGGCACGGCAAGGAATCGCTCGGCCGGTCAGCGCTCGGCGCACCACGGCCCTTCTGCCTTCGATGCCGCCGTTCATCCCCAAATGCACCAAACGGTGACGATCTTCTCGTTTTCGCCACGAGACACCGGAGGCGGAGCGGGCGCGGGAAGGCCCCTCAATGGCCGAATCTCCGAGTGTTTCGAGCTTCACGTAGTGACCCCCTGCCACTACCGCAACGCAAGAATACCTGCGGTAGTAAGTAGGATGCGCGACGCGTTAGAAATATTGTAGCAAATTGCCGCAAGGATCATACTTCTCGCATCTCGTCACAGACGGCCGCTTCCGGTTTGTTCGGTCGCATACCCGAAGGTCTGCGGCCGGCTCCCGAATTCGGCTCCCAAGTGTTGCACAGGGGCGTTGCTGAGCTCATGATAGGGGGATTCCGGACGGCTTGACACACGCGATGCACAACGGAGAAGGAAGATGGTCAGAAGAATGTTCTTGCGGTCGATCGTCGGAGTTTGCTTGCTTTCAGTCGCTGGTCCACTGCTGGCTCAAGGTCGTCCGGGTGGTCCGAGGGGCCCGCGTCCCGAGCCATCCAAGGCGGCAGCGACCAAGGCGGCCATTCCCGGAGCCTGGCTGAAGCAAATGACCTGGCGATCGATTGGTCCGGCGAACATGAGTGGTCGGATTCCGGCGATGGCCGTGAATCCAAAAGACCACAGCAACTGGTGGATCGCATCGGCTTCGGGTGGTCTGCTCAAAACAACAAACAACGGCATCACGTTCGAACATCAGTTCGATCACGAGGCAACCGTCTCTATAGGAGATGTAGAAGTTGCGGCATCGAACCCACAGATCGTCTGGGTCGGCACGGGGGAAGCGAACCCACGCAACAGTGTCTCGTGGGGAGACGGCGTCTACAAGTCGGTCGACGGAGGCAAGACCTGGAAGAACATGGGATTAAAGAAGGCCTTTCAGATCGGGCGAATCGCGATCCATCCGAAGGATCCGAATATCGTCTATGTCGGGGCGCTAGGACGGCTCTGGGGTCCCAGCAATGAGCGCGGGCTTTACAAGACAACCGATGGGGGTAAGACTTGGAACCGCATCCTGTTCGTGGATGACAAGACCGGTGTGATCGACGTTCAGATGAACCCGAAGAAACCGAACGAGTTGCTTGTCGCAACGTACGAACGGATGCGCGACGGCACTGATGCCAATGATCCGATCAAGAAATTCGGACCGGGATCGGCACTCTACCGAACCGTCGACGGTGGCAAGACATTCAAGAAATCCACGAAAGGGCTTCCGAATGTCGAGTTTGGTCGCATGGGCATCAGCTATTACGCGAAAGATCCGAAACATGTCTACCTGATACTCGAAAGCCGGAGGATCGGCCAATGGCCGCCCAAGGCTGCGTACGCCGGGATTCAGGGGCAGAACGCCGATGTGGGCGCTCGACTTACTCAAGTCGTGGACAAGGGACCTGCCGCCAAGGCCGGACTTAAGAAAGGCGATATCATCATCTCGGTCGACGGCGAGACGGTTCACTCGTATGCCGACCTCCTGACGAACATTCGGAAGCGTCAGGCCGGCGACAAAGTCAAGATCGAGGTCTCTCGCGATCGGAAGAGCGTCGACGTGGAATTGACGTTGGCCAAGCGGCCGGAATCAAAATCGCAGCGTTCACGCCGACAGCCGTCGACCCCGGAAGAAAAACTCCGTTCGGGCAGCCCCTATGCGGCCAGTCTGGGTGGCCAAACGGCGAACCTGCAGGACCAACAAGGACCCGATGCCCATCAATATGGCGGGGTCTACCACTCGGCCGATGGCGGCGTCAGTTGGACTCGTATCAACAGCGTCAATCCCCGTCCCATGTACTACAGCCAGATCCGGGTCGACCCGTCCAATAATCAGTTCATCTGGGCGCTGGGAACGCGACTCTATCTGAGCAAGGACGGAGGCAAGACGTTTACGACAGACGGTACCGCTCAAGGGGTCCATTCCGATAACCACTCGATGTGGATCGATCCGGCCGACGGCCGGCACATATTGCTCGGGACCGACGGTGGCCTCTATGTGACTTATGACCGAGGCGCCCATTGGGATCACCATAACCATATCGCCATCGGTCAGTTTTATCACGTGACGGTTGGTCCGCGCCGCGATTATCACGTCTACGGTGGCCTGCAGGACAATGGAAGCTGGGGAGGGCCGAGTCGCGGTAACAGTGGGTCCGGGCCCATCAACTCCGATTGGATTCGGATCGGGGGGGGCGACGGATTCGTCTGCCTGGTTGATCCGAACGATCCGGACCTGATCTATTCGGAGAGCCAGGGTGGAGCCACCGGGCGAGTGAACCTGCGGACAGGTGAGCGAGGGTTCATGCGTCCGAGGCCCCCTAAGGGTACCACCTATCGCTTTAACTGGAAAACACCGTTCATCCTTTCGCCTCACAACCCAAAAGTCTACTACAGTGCAGGAAACCACGTGTTCCGCTCGCCCTATGAAGGCAACGGACTTAAGGCCGTCTCGCCCGATATCACATTGACCGACAAGGGAGCCGCCAGTTCACTGGCCGAATCGCCGCGTGAAGAAGGTGTGCTCTACGCCGGAACGACGGACGGCGCTCTCTGGGTCACGCGCAACGGCGGTCATGACTGGACGAATCTATTCGGCAAACCGCAGAGTGCGGAAGGCGCCGAGGAAAAGGAAGCCGAGAAGGACAAGGAGGCGAAGGACGACGAGAAATCTCCTCCCGCCAAATCGGGACCGTCCGTGCAAACAGCGCGAAGCGGCCCGCGCCCCGGTGGTCCCGGTGGATTCGCGAATATGCTCAAGAGTCGTGACGCCAACGGCGACGGCAAGATCCAAAAGAGTGAGTTCCCGAGCCAGGCCGTTCGCATGTTCGACCGACTCGACACCAACCAGGACGGGGCCGTCGATTCCGACGAATTGAAAGCGCTCGCGCGACGCTTCGGTGCCGGTCGACCTGGC
>CAYNDU010000410.1:0-5760 GCA_964395615.1 uncultured Pirellulaceae bacterium
TGTTATTGTCTTGCATCGTGTGAAGGCTAAGCCGCGCAGGTGAGGATGCGACCCTATACCCCTCGGTCCGGAAGACGGATGCGCTATCCAATTGCGCCACGGGCGCCCAAGTGACCGTTTCGCCGGCCGCTCCGGCGGCCGCCTCGAATGTAGTACGACGCGGCCGAGTCACGTATTCTACGGGGATCGGCTCACAATTCAAGTTGCCCGCCCCGTGACAGCCCCGGACGACGCCTCAGTCGGGCCTCAGTCCGGCTCGGCCGCCCCGGCATCCGGACTCACTCCGTTCGCCGTACCATAGGCCCATACGCCCCACGTCTGGAGGCGGCGGGTTGACCCTGGTAGTACCCGGATGTTATAAGCGCTGGATAGGGCGACACGCGAAGAAGAACGTCTAATCAGCACCCCCGGCAACGTTTTGACCGCGAAACGACGGCCGGAATGGGGCCAATCGTAGGGCCTTGGAAACCCGAGCCCTCCATGGGTCGGGACGGCGGCTCGACGGCCTTCTCAACGCGTGCCACGCGCGTCGGGAAGTAGAGTTAGGCAATGTCGGTCGCCCGCTGTCGGTCGCCCGGATTCCAGGTCGAGTTCGGACGGTGATCGCCCCTTCCGGCACGATCACATGGTTGGCCCGGTTCCTCGATTAGCTACATTGGCTGGTTTCCATGCCGTTGGTAACGTTGCGAGTTCTGGAAGGTTCGGATCGGGGTCGCGTCTACAGCGAACTCGACGCGCCCGTGACCATCGGTCGCGAAGAAGGTAACTCGATTCAGCTCAACGACGAGCGGGTCAGTCGCTTTCACGTGAAGATCCAGGACGATCATAAGCGGCTGGTACTGACCGACTTGGAAAGTACCAATGGTACGCGCGTCAACGGCGAGACCATTCAGCTGCGCATTCTCCGGTTCGGCGATACCATCAGCGTTGGTCGATCAGTCCTGCTCTTCGGGTCACGTGACGAAATCGCCGGACGACTGGCCGAGCTTCGTTCTGAAAAGCCGGATACGGGCCTGACCGTTGAACGGGAAGCGTTCGAAAAACTGCAAGAGAAATCCGCTCTGGACTTCGAGTTGAATTGGGGTGACGATTCGAACATGCAGGCAACGCTCCACGCACTTTCTCCCCCCGATCTGCCCGACCGCCTGTCTCCAGGCCAGGCCGCCCAATTGTCGGAATTGCTCGAGTACGTCCACATTCGGCTGCGCAACTTGCTCAATTCAGGGAGCGTTGACGAGGAAAACCATCGGGTCGCGTTGAATTTCGACCGATGGCAATACCTGCTCGACGTTCAGGCCCAAATCGCCGAGTTTCTTCGCAACGTGGGCAATCCGGAATAGCCGCCGGTTGCTCCGCGGGTCGCACGCCCGGCCCGATACAGGGGGGCGGCCCATTTATTGAATCTCTTGTTCTTAGTCGTTGACGACGGATCGCGCAAACCATGAACAATCAGCCGTTTGTCCATTTACATTGCCATAGCCATTACAGTTTGTTAGACGGAGCCGGATCGATTGAGCGGCTTGTCGGTCGCGCCAAAGACCACGGCATGAATGCGTTAGCGCTGACCGACCACGGCAATCTGCACGGCGCCCTGGATTTCTACCGTCGCGCCAAGGCGGCCGACATCAACCCGATCATCGGCTACGAAGCATACATCGCGCCGGGGAGTCGGCTTGAGAAGTCCTCAGGGAAGATGCGCGATTCCAGTTTCCATCTCACGCTGCTCGCTCAAAACCGGACCGGTTTTCAGAACCTCATGAAGCTGGCTTCGGCTGCCTACCTGGAGGGGTTCTATTTCAAGCCTCGGATTGACAAGGAACTGCTGGCGTCCCATTCCGAAGGGCTGGTTTGTCTGAGTGGCTGCGTGTCGAGCGAGCTGAATCGAACGCTTCTGCGGGGTCATGGGGACGACGAGGCCTGGGCCGAAGCCAGAGGGATAGCGGAGTGGTTTTCGAATCTGTTTGGCGACCGCTATTTCATTGAGATCATGAACAACGGGGTCGAGATTCAACGGTTGGCCATGAATGGAGCGGTTGAGCTGGCCAATCAAATGGGTCTGCCACTGGTGGCGACCAGCGATGCCCACTACGTCGACCGAGATGACGCAGAAGCACAAGACGTGTTGCTCTGCATCAACACCGGCAAATTCCGCACGGACACAAGCCGACTGAAGATGGACGGTAACGAGTATTTCCTGCGCAGCCCGGCGGAGATGTACGAGAAGTTTCCGCAACATGCAGAAGCGGTCGCGCGCAGCCAGCAAATTGCCGACTCGGTGTCGCTGGAACTGGAATTGGGCACTCGCCATTTCCCGAAGTACTCGCTTCATGAGGGTCAGACGGCCGAATCGTTACTCCGCGAGCTGTGCGAAAAGGGACTTCGCGAGCGATACGCCGACGATCCGGAGATGTGCGAGGGCGGCGAGTTGACCCAAGTCGTATGCGACCGTCTGGACCGCGAATTGGGTGTCATCGAACGCCTCGGTTTTTCCAATTACTTCTTGATCGTGTGGGATTTCGTGCGCGAGGCACGACGCGAAAACGTACCCACCACGGCTCGAGGCAGTGGTGTTGGCGCTCTGGTCTGTTACGCACTCTACTTGAGTCACGTCTGCCCGCTCAAGTATGACCTGTTGTTCGAACGGTTCCTGGACGAGAACCGGTTGGAAGCACCGGATATTGATATTGATTTCTGCAAGGAGCGACGGGCCGACATTATCCGGTACGTGAAGGACAAGTATGGCGAAGACAACGTCGCCCAGATCGGCACGTTTGGAACGCTCGCTGCCCGGGCCGCCATCAAAGACGTCGGGCGAGCGCTCGGCTTGCCGTTGGCCCGCGTCAATCAGATTACGTCCATGGTACCGGAACAGCTCGGCATTACGCTCGCCAAGGCACTGGAATTGAGCGCCGATCTCAAGACCGTATACGACACCGACTCAGAGATCCAGGAACTGCTGGACCTGGCGATGAAAATCGAAGGATTGGCTCGTAATGTCGGTACGCACGCGGCAGCCGTTGTGATCGCCGACCGGCCGCTGACCGAATATGTTCCCTTGTGTCGAGTGACCGGCAAGGAGGACGTGATCACGCAATGGTCGATGAACGACGTCGAAGCCGCCGGGCTGTTGAAGATGGATTTTCTCGGCCTGCGCAATCTGACCATCCTGCGCAAGGCTGTCGACCTGATCCAGCAGACAACCGGCCGAACCATCGATCCGCTGAAGTTTCCGCTCGACGACGCCGAGACTTTCGGATTGCTCTGCCGAGGCGAAACGAAGGGCGTGTTTCAGCTGGAGAGCGGCGGCATCCGCGATCTGCTGCAGCGCATGAAACCAGATCACTTTCGCGACATCATCGCCACCAACGCACTCTATCGGCCCGGCCCTTTGGAGGGAGGTATGGTGGACGATTACATCGAGGTGAAGCACGGTCGCAAACAACCCCACTTCGCCCACCCGGTTCTTGAGAATGTGCTTGGCGAGACCCATGGCGTCATGGTCTATCAGGAACAGGTGATGCGGATCTTGAATCGACTGGGTGGTATCGAGTTGGCAAGTGCCTACACCTGCATCAAGGCGATCAGCAAGAAGAAACAGTCGATCATTGACCGGAACCGGGAGCAGTTCATCAACGGCTCGGTCGAGCACGGAATGGACAGGCGGGCGGCAACTGAAATCTGGGAGCTGATCACCAAGTTTGCGGGCTACGGTTTCAATAAGAGCCACTCGACGGCCTACGCGTTGATCGCCTATCAAACAGCATATCTTAAAGCCCACTACCCGGTCGAATTCATGGCCGCCTTGCTCTCGGGTGACATCCCCGGTCGCAACTTCACTCGGAAGGACTCACTGGTCGAACATCTGGAAGACTGCCAGAGGATGGAGATTGAGGTGGTGGCACCCGACATCAACCGATCGGATGTCGATTTTACCGTAGAAGAAGGCAAGATCATCTTTGGACTGTCGGCCATCAAGGGCTGCGGGGGCTCGGCCGGCGAGGCGATCGTCGCCGAGCGCGGCAGTTCGGGTCCGTTTCGCAACCTGTTCGACTTTTGCGAACGTGTCGATCCGTCCTCTTGTAACCGCTCCACCATCGAGACCCTGGTCAAGTCAGGCGCGTTCGATTCTACGGGCGCACGCCGGTCCCAATTACTGGCGGCCATCGAGCGAGCATTACAGTCGGCCGCCGCCGTGCTGGCCGATCGACGAAGTGGCCAGAAGAGCCTTTTCGAAGCCTTTGAGGAGGAAGACGACGAGGCAGCCGACATTGCGCTGCCCGACGTTCCGGAGTTAGAGGAACGGGAACGACTGGCGTTGGAAAAGGAGGTACTTGGGTTCTACCTTTCCAGTCATCCCCTGGCCGAATACGAACATTCGTTGGCAACGTTCTGCTCTCACTCGACGAACGGACTGGGCGATCTACCTCACCGGACGGAGGTCCTGATGGGCGGGATGATCGGGTCGATCAAGTTCGCACACTTGCGAAAACTACGTCCCGGAGCGACCGCCACGAAGTACGCCAATTTCGACCTGGAAGACTTGCACGGTTCGATTCGCTGCATCCTGTGGCCGGATGACTTTCTCAAATACGGAGAGTTGGTACAGCCCGATGCCATCATGCTTGTACGAGGCTCGCTCGACCGGCGGGGCGGCGATGAAGCGAATCTGATCATCAACGAGCTCATACCGGTGGACGAATTGGACTCACGGTACACGACCGGTATTCTCCTTCGCGTCGACGAGGCACACCATGGCGACGGGATTCTTCCGAAGATTCGAGAAATCGTGCGCGGTTATCCCGGCAGCCTGAGCCTGGAATTGCTGCTCTGCCTGGAAGACGGTACCCGAGTGCACTTGAGATCCCAAGGGGCCGGACTCAGTGATTCGGATGAGCTTCGCAGGCGGCTGGACGACCTTCTGGGCCCCGGCTATCGCCAGCTGATTACGACCCCCCCCAAACCGGCCAGAAGCAACGGCCGCAATCGGGCCAATGGCAATGGTCACGGTGGCGGCCGGTAGCTGATATCGGGAATGACCGACCTGCCTTGAGGGACTGGGAGCCCCCGACCGTTGGGATAGCGTCCTCTTTTCGATGGACTTGCTCCGAGCCAACGCCCGTCGATTCGGGCGAAGTTCGCCGTTTTTCGGGCGTTCGCAGGGTGACGCGCCGAACCGAATGGATCGGCCGCCGGCCGTCGTCGCATTGGATGTGCACGGCGAACCACGGACGCCGTCGTCCACCCCGAATGAGCGACGCCAAGTTCTTCGCACTCGCCAGCGTGGTCGCGCGCTTCGCGCCTGGGCGTGGCCTCGGCATGCTGAAACCGCGAAAAAACACTCTTAACCTTTGTGCATCAACATGTTAAGTTAAGAAGTACGCCCCTTTCGGGGCGACCGTCGAGTGTTGGTCGCCTATGACACCCGTTCCTCGAATCCTTGCGATGGCGACCACCTGGAATTAAGATCATCTTTACCGCGAAGATCTTGGCGACTGTGCGATAATGAACCAGTTTTTGAGTTGAGGTAGTGTTATGGAATGCTGTCGGCTGCGATCACGTTGGCTTCTGGCACTGGTTGCCGTGGCTATTCTGGCGTTCATCCCCAGTTTCGCATGCGCCCAAATCGGTGGTGGAGGATTTGGCGGTGGCGGATTCGGCGGGGGCGGTGGCGGTTTCGGGGGGGGTGGCCTCTGCGGGGGCGGAGGGCGCCGTGGGTAGTATTTGAATGTAGATGTATATCTCTAGCTGTGCGGCGCTTCG
>CAYNDU010000411.1:0-5758 GCA_964395615.1 uncultured Pirellulaceae bacterium
ATGTACTACATCGATGTCGATCGGGGTTGGGAAAAGTATCACCACACCCAGACCGCCGTGAACAACTTTCTGGGCATGCACCGCTACGACGCCAATTTTCAGATCAAGGTCGGTGCGTGGACGGCAGACAAGAGTACGTACGCGTATGGAAACGTATTACATTGGAAACCGTTGCGATACTCGATTGGAGTGGCTTTGCCTACCTGCGAAACAGCTACTTTCCAGAAGAGTGGGCCTACCGCATGACGGACCGATGGGCGAAGGACTCGAAAAACGGGTTCTTCTGGGAGACTCCCCTGTCAACGGTTGCGTTGAAGGATTTCGATCAGGTCAGTGATGTCTTCACCAGCACACCTGACACGAATTACTACGCCATCCTGGGTATGTACCGTTGCCACGTGGGGCGCAACGCTAACCAGATCGCTCTGGCCCATTTGAAGAAGTACAATATGCGCTGGGGCGTCCCGATCGCGCCGGAGGCCTTTGGCAAGAAACCGTCGCCCTGGGGCGACCAGTATTCCAATTTCAACGCCGGAAAAATTCTGCTGGTCCTGGAAGGGATGGCCGGCCTGAAATACTCGATACCGGACAGTACCCTTGTTGTTTGCGACAGCATGCCCGAACAATGGAGTTCCATGGAATTGCGGATACCGATGATGAGTGACGGCCAAATGTGCTGGCCCAGGGTGCTCTATCAACGCAATGATGATGGGTCCGTTGTCCGGAAGACAATTTCTGTGAGCAATAACCGGCTGACGCATCTCACGATTCAGCCGTGGCTCGAGGAAGGCTCGCTGCTTTCTGCCCCGGCCGGCTATGTGACGGAGAACCAAGGTCGCAATCACATCGGCGTTCATTTTGAGGACAGATCGGATGCATCCGTGACGATCGAGATCGAAAAGAGGAAGTCATGAACCAGAATTCTGAAAATCACCACGATATGAAGTTGACGAGGCGCCTCGCGTGGTCGCTCCTTACCGCTTTGATGGCAGGCCCGTTCGCTGCCGCGGACGAAAAACACGACTATCCTCTGGCGCCGATGTCCTTTGAGACAGTGACGCTTCAGGACAACTTCTGGCTGCCTCGACTCAAGCTCCAGGCCGAGTCGACCGTGCCTCACGCGCTGAAACAAACGGAGCCGGCGGTCGAGAACCTCCGTCGCTGCGGCAACGTTCTGCATGGGCGAGGCGGTGAACTGCCTTTTCCTCATCGCTTCGTGTCGTCGGATCTTTACAAGGTGATGGAAGGAGCCGCCTATTTGTTGATGATCAAACCCAATCCCCAGCTCGAAAAGCAACTGGATGAAATCGTCGACGTAATTGCCGATGCCCAGCAGGACGACGGCTACCTTTATGTTTCGCACATATGCAAGGTCGCCCGGCCGAAGGCGATGGGTGAGCGGCCCTATTCCTGGGTCGTTCACAGTCATGAACTCTACAACATGGGGCACATGTACGAAGGGGCCGTCGCTTACTACCAGGCCACGGGCAAAGATAAATGGCTGCGAGTGGCGGAGAAGAGCGCCCGGCATATTAACCAGGTCTTCTTCCATGGCGACCCGAACTACAATGACGGTCGTCCGGTGAATCAGGCGCCCGGGCATGAGGAATTGGAGCTGGCATTGTGCAAGTTGTATCGCGCAACGGGCAATCGGCTGTATCTGGACATGGCCGAGCGATTCCTCGACATTCGGGGCGCGACCTATCGACCCGATGGCGAAGGCACCATGTCGCCAACCTACGCCCAGCAGCACAAACCGGTCGTGGAACAAACGCACGCGGTCGGCCACGCCGTGCGCGCCGGATACCTGTATGCCGGAATGGCGGATGTTAGCGCACTGACTGGCGACATGTCGTACGCGCGGGCTGCCGAGAAGATCTGGCACGATATCGTCGATACGAAAATGCACATCATCGGCGGGCTGGGCGCGACGCACGGGATCGAAGGATTCGGCCCGGCCTACGACCTGCCGAATCGGCAGACATACAACGAAACGTGTGCGGCCGTGGCTAACGTGCTGTTCAATCTGCGCATGTACCTGCTGCACAAAGACGCCAAGTATTTCGACGTTGCCGAAGTCGCCCTGTTCAACAACTCATTGGCCGGAATGGGTATGGCCGGTGATTGTTTCTTCTATGTCAATGTCCTGGAGACCGACGGCGTTCCGAAATTCAACCACGGATCCGGCGGTCGGGCCGAGTGGTTCGGCTGCGCCTGCTGCCCGTCGAATCTGGCACGCTTGATCCCACAAGTTCCCGGCTACATGTACTCGCACACCGAAGACGAGATCTACCTGGGGCTGTATGGAAGCAGCCGTACCGAGATCCCACTGCCCGGAGGCGACGTTACCATTCAACAGATTTCGAACTACCCATTCGACGGTCGAGTTCACCTGAGCATCGATCCATCGACTGACCAGCGGTTCGCATTGAAGTTGCGCATTCCTACCTGGGCTCGTGAACGGTTCGTGCCCGGCTCGCTCTATCAATATGTCGATGCTCTGCAGCCCAAATGGACTCTCGAAGTTAACGGCGAGGCGGTGGACGCTTCGCCTGCCAAAGGGTTCGCCACGATTGACCGCACGTGGCAGAAAGGTGATACCGTGGTGTTGGTTCTGCCGATGCCTGTCCGATACAACAAGACGATTAATCAGGTTGCTGCCAATCGTGACAGGATCGCGGTCACTCGGGGACCCCTGGTCTACTGTGCCGAACAGGCCGATAACCCGGCATCGGAGAGCATCAACGAACGACCAGATATCGTGCAACGATTTTTCATTCCAAATCATGCCGATCCATCGGAAGTCCAGACCGATGTGATAGACGGAGGATCGCTGCAGGGCGTCGTGCGGCTCTCCGTTCCCGCGATGGAAGTGATCGGTGACTCCGTCAGGCCGTCCAAGGTCAATTTGATTCCCTACTATGCCTGGAATAATCGAGGCGAGGATTCAATGATCGTCTGGATGCCGCGGAAGGAGTCGCTGGCTCGCAAGTACATGGTCAGCGACTATTTGACGGTGGCGGACTATGGTCAGGTCGAGGCGACGCACGCGAACGATGGTGATCCCGTCGCTGCGGTCGTGGATGGACGCGTACCCCCGACATCGGATAACCAGAAACAGCCTCGCTGGACCAGTCTGCCGTTCAAGAACCGCGGTCAGAATATCATCTTCGCGTTTGACCATCCGAGAACCGTCGGTAGCATCGCCGTCTATTGGTACGAAGAAGAGGGAGGCGAGGGTGAAAAGGTCCGATTGCCTAGAGGTTGGTGGGTCGATTATCGAGTCGATAACGGTGAGTGGACGAGGATGAAGAAGTACGTCACCGATGACTTCGGCCTCGAACGCGACCAATTCAACGTCGTTCGACCGGCGGCGCCGATGAAGTGCGATGGAATCAGTATCCGAATTCTACCGCAGGTCGGTTTCTGTATGGGAGTGCATGAGATTCAATTGACGTTGGATGACTGAAAGGAGTCCACAGCCACTCGCACTGCCAAAGTCGTAGCGCGTCAACAACATCTTCCCTGTTTTCTCGCGCAGTGCAGGAAGCAGCCGATATCGAGGAGCCTGACTCATGAGAGCTGGAACCATCTTTGCATGCCTGCTGTTTTCCTCGACCGTATCTGCCGGGGAATTCACGGATGACGTGACCGAGATCGCGAAACTTCAGGGTGGCCTGGCGGTCATTGTCGGATGCGACGATGTGCAGCTTGCCGCGGACCTCGTCGCGCACGGATATGTCGTCCAATTGCTCGACGTCGACCGGCAGTCAGTTTCCAAAGCCAGGAAGTCCATCACACTTGCGGGCATTCATGGTCAGGCAACCGCGCGTGAATTCGATGGCGAGCATCTTCCTTACGTCGACAGTCTCGTAAACGTGCTTGTCTTGCGAACGGCGGGCGTCGAGTTACCTGAGGCTGAAATGGACCGAGTTCTGGCTCCGCGTGGCGTGCTGATCTGCAAGTCCGCATCGAATACGACGAAGCTGGCCTTTCAGAAAACGCGTGGCTCGTTCGTCTATCGCAAACCTGTTCCCGACGCGATTGATGACTGGCCAATGCACATGTACGAACCGGGAAACAACGCCGTGAGCCGGGACAGGATCGTTGGCCCACCCAAGCATCTCCAATGGCGAAGTGGACCGACCTGGACGCGGTCCCACGAGTTCGCGTCAAGCCTGAATGCCATGGTCTCGATGAAGGGCAAGCTGTTCTACATCATGGATGGAGGGTCTCGTCTGAATCCGCTTCTTCCCGAAAAGTGGTCGTTGGTCTGCCGCGACGCATTTAACGGTATTATCCTGTGGAAACGGGCGCTGCCGTCGTGGCACACGCACTGGTGGCCCGTGAAGTCCGGCCCAACTCAGGCCATGCGGCGACTGGTTGCCCTGGAGGATCGGCTCTACCTCCCTCTTGGTGCCGGAGCACCCCTTTCAGAACTCGACGCCAGAACAGGCAACACCCTTCGCACGTTTGATGGGACCGACGGTGTCGAAGAAATCAGAATCTCGAAAGATACCATCTTTCTGATTACCAGCCAGGCGGTCGCGGAACAGCAGACGTTCAACCTGGCGAACGTCGAAGTGTGGGGGGCGGCCGGTGACGCCACGGGTCAATTCAAGTGGGATGATCGCCCACGGACAATCTGGGCCATCGATCGGGAAGACGGCCGACGACTTTGGAATCGGGCGTACCCGGTCATGACACTGACCCTGGCCATCGACGGAGAGCGGCTCTATTTTCACAACGGCACGGCGGTCGTGGCAATCAATCGAGAGACGGGTGCTCAGGTCTGGACGTCAGAGAACCTGGCAATCAAGCAATATAAGCTCGGCACGGCCACGGCCCCGTCGCTTCTCGTTCACAAGGGTGTTGTCATCTGCGGTCAGGGTTTTGATTTCAAAGAGGGCGGCATGTTGGCGCTCTCGGCGGAAACCGGCGAGACGCTCTGGAAGGAAGTGCACCCGTCGTCCGGGCACAGTTCGCCCGATGATATCCACATCGTTGACGGGCTTGTGTGGGATGCGGGAATCGCCCGGATTAGTAAGATGGGCGGAGTCTACCGGGGACGTGATCTCAGGACCGGCGAGGTCAAGCGTGAGTTCCTATTGGATGTACAACACAATTCCTGGTTCCACCAGCGATGCTACCGGTCCCGAGCCACCGAGCGGTTCATCATGCCGTCGGCAACCGGCATCGAATATGTTGACGTTCGCGGCAAGCATTGGGAAACGAATCACTGGGTGCGAGGCGCCTGCCTGTACGGCATTCTCCCGGCCAACGGCCTGACCTATGCCACGCCGCACCCGTGCGCCTGCTTCATGGAATCGATGGTCCGAGGTTTCAGCGCGCTGGCACCGGAGAGCCGTGCAACCTACGATCGGCAAAGGAGAAGGGGGGCGGAACGTCTTCAAAAGGGCCCCGCGTACGACCAGCTCGCGCGATCCAAGCTGCTGGAACGGAACACCGAAACTTCGTCCAACGACTGGCCCATGTACCGACGTGACGTGGCCCGGAGCGGCTACACCTCGACGCAAGTGAAGGCCGAACTGCGAGCCGCCTGGTCGACGGATGTTGGCAACCGACTCACGCCGCCGATCGTGGCCGGTGGGAGCGTGTTTGTGGCGGCCGTCGGTCAGTGGCCCATTCACGCGCTTGACGAAAGAGACCGCAGGGTACCCCCGGCGCTCGCTTGCAACAGGCGGATTGAATTCGCGCCGACGCTAGTCTGAATCCGACACTTTGGTCGGTGACGTGA
>CAYNDU010000412.1:0-5754 GCA_964395615.1 uncultured Pirellulaceae bacterium
CCGAGGCGCACACTCTCCATCGCCGCCCGCGACGACGTTTTCGAATTCCCCTTTCTCGCCCGGCGTCCACTCGATCTGCCCCGTCCTTTCGTACAGTTGCATGCCGGGCAACGTATTCGAATCGAGCCGATACGTTATTCCGTCATTTTCCGGGTCGGTCACCCGCGTTTCAAACGACATTCGTTGATTGAGATAACCGCGTTGGGTACCTGTATAGGCGAATTTCGGCGGCTGATTGGCCGGAGAATAGGGATTACGATTCACGATGACGTTGAGGTAATCGTCCAGGCTTTTGAATGCGAGTCGGTCCGATGGGAGATCAACGAGCGGCTTATCGGGTCGCGCGTTATTCATGGCCAGCGCTTCGATGGTCATTGCCAGGACGAGTCGTTTGCTCTCGCGGGGTTGAGCCGACATGTGCCGGATGCGGTGAAGGTAGTCCTGCGAGTAGAACGCGTGAAGGAGCCTGACCAGTTGTCTCAGGTCGGCTTCACAATTCACGGTAAATGTAAACATTGTGTGCGACTTGCGTTGATGCCCGGAAACCGACTTGACGTTGGCCTGACGGACATCGCATGACTCGAGCCATCGGAGCAACCAGGCGCGGTAGTGCGAGCTTGACAGAACGGGGTTCGACGGCAGCGAGCGCTCGGCGTACGTTGCAAGCACGCGAGTAGCGACAGCTCCCCTGTGCTTTATGACCTCGTTCTTGTTGATGGTCGCAGTCAGTTCTTCGATCCGATCGTGCCTGGACGTAAACAGGCCGGCAACTCGCTTGGCGCCGAAGTTGATCACCAAGGCGAGCAACAGCACGCCAACGGACGCGGCCAGGATTCTTTCGCGTTTATTCATTCTGTGTCACTCGTCGTGGTCGGGTCGTTTGGGGTGGATTCCGGAGCGTTTGACTTGGTTTCAGTTTTCGTTTCGACCGCAGGTGGCGGGGCAGGGTCGGAATCAGGTTCGGGAGTGGAATCGGTCTTGGTGTTCGGCGTGGATCCCGGGGCGGGCTCCCCTTGATCCGCGACCGCCTGGGCCGTCGCCAGTTCCTTTTCCAGCTGTGCGCGATAGGGCCGACCCTGCGAGCGGCCACCGTCCCGCTTATCGGGCGCCACGGCAACTCGCGTATTCAGCAACCACGGGTAGTCCTTGCGTGTCGGGTCGACCGCTCCGTACGAGCCGGCCACCACATTGTCGTTGTATCGCAACGACGCTTCAAACTCGGCGATCAATGCCGATTCCGTAACATGACCCTTGAGCGTCATCAGTCCGCCCCGTTGAGGATGGGCACCGAATGTGACCTCATCGAGAATCGCTTTATCCGCGTCCGGCAGGTGCCGAGCCATCTCGTGCAATTCGTCCAGCCAGGTTACGTCTCCATCGGTGAAATCGTGTACTTCGTTTTGATACCCGACCAGAGTCGTTGCCTCCTCGACGGACTTCGTCAAAGCGTCGTTGGTCTTCTCCAGGTCAGCAATCTCGCGATCCAGTTGGCCCAACCGGCCCCAGACCAGAGCAACAAGGAGCAAACTGACGGCAAGGACGCCGGCGCCCGCCAGAAGATTGCGACGCGTGTTATTCGGCGGATCGGGTCGTTTGCGAGGGTTAAGATAGTCGATGGCATGCAAAGAACCGGCAGCTTCATCGGCCAGCATCCCGAAAAGCGGAGTGAATCGGCCAGGATTGTCCGGCGGAGACCGTTTCAAGTCCCGGCCCAGGCGAACTCCGTCCAGGGGATTGAACAAGGCTACATCCAACGAAAGCCGACTGCCGACCGCGTTGGTCAGCACCGAGTGTTCGTTGGGATCACCGCAAATCACGACCCTTCCCACCCGGCTCCCGCCGAGTTGGTTCTGGGCAGCGCCGATCGTCCGTTTCAATTCGCCGACCAGCATCTGGGCGCGGGCCGCCGGGTCGGCCTGGTTCGGCAGCCGAATGGTCCGGATGAAAACGACCTGTCCGTCGGATGTGACCGTCAAGTCGGCCTCTTCGGAAAGCAGGTCGACGACCAGGCACGTCTCGCACTGATCGAGTTGTTGGTTGCGTCTGAGCAGGGAAACGGTCGCGAACGGTCTGAGCAGCACGCGAGCTGGATTCAACGTCGCCGGCTCACAGACTCGTTTCACCTGTTCGACCAAATCGGGCGAGATCGCGGTTGCCAGGATGTTGACTTCGTTTTCCTTCTGATCGATTTCAACGAAATCGACCGGCCAATCTTCGCCGATGTTTGTGAAGGCCTGCATGGCCTGGAATCGAACCAGATCGGGACGTTCCTCGGGTGGTGTCGCCGGGAGCGTCAGCATCCTCAGTTCGATGCTCGCGCGTCCCAGGCCGACCAGCACGTCCGTATTCGAGATGCCGTGGGCGGCAAGAGCGTTGGCCAGCTGCCGACCCTGGTCGGCCGGGCGGGACTCATCTTCTGCTTCTTCGGCCCATGGAACGGCAAACGCCTGTTCGACAACAATTTCCGTACCGCGCGAAGAGCCCACGGCCACTCTCGCTTCGCGAACGTCCCATTCCAATGCAATAAGTCGAGCCATAATCTTCACTGTCCCTAACGCGTGAATCGCAAGGTGCCGCTCAATAGCCGTCGATCAACTGGATCCCCAGCAATTCCAGGGGGTAACCGCGGCCCAAATGACTGATATCTCTATAAGATACTACGCGGGGAACGGCGGCTGAAGCATCAAATATGACTTCCGCCCGCGCTGCCGTGGCGCCATCTTCGTAATATCCGACAATTTGTGCACGATAGACACTGCCACCGGCACAAACGAATGGTTCGAGCGTTCGCATCTGGTCGAGCGTGACCAGGCCGGCCATAAGAATCCATGTCTCGGTGTCGTGGGCGGCCGTACTGGTCGCCTCGTCGCTCGAATCGACGGCTCGCTGGCTGATGATCTCGTCGACCACCTCCTCCTCGATCCCCGGTATACCCATAAGAATGGCCCGAGGCGCCTGGTTGATGTTGATCCGGCCGGGGATCGTCGGCTGGTCGCTGGCCGCACAGTTGTCCATCAAGACGGGCATATAAATCATCATATCGGGCAACCAATCGGGGAACGGCGAGGCAATGACGGTTCCCGGTTTTCCATCCTGGCCGGGCAACTGGATCTTCTTGCCGATCAAGTCGAGCACCTGGGCAAATTGCGTCTTGGAGGGTTGCGCAACATCCACCCCATTCACCGTGCTGATATCTTCGCCCTCCTCATTCCCGTCGTAGGGCCCGTACTGGCGATAGGCCACGATGAACTTCGCCCAATCTTCATTGAGCAGATCGGAGATCGAATTGTACAACTCCTCGAGATCTTCCATGTTCAAATTGATTCGCGGCACGCCCTCGGAATTGACGTTCTTCTCCATGCTGTAGAGTGTCAGGTACCCCGACCAGCCTCGATCGAGTGACCCCTCCCCCAAGTCCAGGGTGGCCGCCGGGTCGGGTGTGCCCAGCCCATTGACCGACGGCATGTTCAGTTCATGCTGGTCCACCATGCCGTTCCTGTTGGTGTCGGTACCAAACATCAGCTGAGGCGTCACGCCTCGTACCAGCAACAACTCCTCTACCGTGTCCAGCGGACCGTTCTTCGGCGCGTACGGCGGATCCAATCCGATGTAATAATCCGACTCGGCCCCGTATTCACGCGTTTCATCATCGGCATCGATCCAGTCGAGAATGGCATCGGCCACATCCTCGGTCATGCCCGGCAATCCCATAAGAAGGTCACGACCGGCGTTCTCCTGCATGCCGTCAATCATCAGCAATGCATTGACATTGAGTCGAGTCGATTCATCCTCGAGTCCATACCGGACGCCACCAAGATTTCCCTCGTCATCCTGATTGGGGACCAGCACCGTAAAGTTCGCGCGCTGGCGAGGGTCAGGGTTCATCAAAACAGGAATACCCTGAAACAGGCTCGGATTTTCAAAATGCCCGCCGGCTTCTTCGCGAGTGGCCTTGTCCTGAATCAGGTAAGCGCGGACGGACTCGACACCCGATTCGACGATCGCTCGAGCTTGCACCTGTCGGCCACCGACCTTGGCAGCACCATAATGGGTCAACATCAATTCCGCAAAAGTGTACGCGGCCAACGACAGCAAGGCGACCACCACCAACACGACGACCAGGATCATTCCCGAACGTTTCTGCCGGCAGCGGTTGGCCGAGCGGAGTGGATTGCGCGTGCCTCGGAGCCGATTCCCACGGAATCGGCCCTTCGGCGGCACAGTTCTTCGCCCATGGTTGGCGGTCATGTTATCTACCTGCAATGAAAACCTCACGGTCACAGTCCAACCGATTCCAGCCCGGAGTCGCCGGACGCTTCTGATGTATCAATGGGCTGGGCCGTCGGGAGTCGCACGACCAGCGAATAGACCTCCTGCGGCTCGTTGGTCGTCGAATTGGCGGTGAACGATGAAATGGACAAGTTGTTTAGCGGATCCCGGGTCCCGTTGATCAAGGCCGGATCGCCCAGAGCGATGGTGATGCGAACGGCGACCGGCAATCCACCCAGTTCATCCGAGTCCCACTCGGTCATCCACTCGGTGCCGTCGTAGTATTCAAATTCCGCTGCCACGACCTCCGGCGAGAGAACTTCTCCCAGATTCTGCAGGGCGTTGACGTTGCCCGATTCATCGGCCTGCAAGGTGACCGACCGGTCGAGCACGCGGCGAACCAGGCCCGGTTGGGGCGGTACCGCCCGGCCGAACGGATCGGTCGTTGTCGTGGTGGGCAAGTTATTCATGTCTTGCAGGTAGTAGGCGACCGTCTTCAGGTCGCTTGGAATGTCCTGCACGGTCTGCATCGCATCGCTCGAAATCATTCTCTCGAACTCATCGACTCGCGGCAGACGACTGACATCCATCTGTAACTCGTACTGGTTCCCGTAGAGGCCGGGAACCGCCGGAGGCTCCGACGATGCGGCAATGTCCTCACTTGCCCCGGACGCGGTCGGATCTTCCAGGCCGAGTGCCGAAGCGGCCGCATTGTCGAGCGCGTCCAGGTCGGGGACGTCGCCATCGGCCAGACCACCGGCCATCTCTTCCAAGGCACCCGTATCACCCAGCGCGCCGGCGTCCCCGCCGGCTCCTATGTCGCCCAAAGCGGAACTGGCCATCTGGGAAATGGCGCTGAAGTCGGTGTTGCTCGGAGTTACGGTTCCACGCAGATCGGACGCAATCCGCTGTAGCACGGCGCGGGCCAGTTGCGACCGTTCTACCCGTGAACGCCGGCTGTCGAGCATGCGTAGATGCAAATCGATGGCCATCGAAATGGCCACGAGAACAAGGGATGTCAGCGCGAGCGACAGCATAAGCTCGAGCAGCGTCAAACCGCGTTGGCTCGACGGTCGTTGGGAACGCCCTTTTGTCTCATGTCGTCGGTTCATCCTCGACCTCCCCCGGCCGCCGAGCCGCCACCGGCCGGAATCCCGGCGCCTCCCGCAGGGGCGCCACCGCCGGTCGGTGCAGCAGGCCCCGAGCTGCTCCCGCTTCCACTACTACTCGACCCGGAGTCACTGCCCGACGATTCCTGCTGGCTTGATGAGTCCTGCTGGTTCGATGAGGCCGAAGAAGACTCGCCCCGAAGGCTCTCTTCCGCCGCCCGCACATCGGCCGCGAGATCGCGGAAGGCCTGCACAGCCGGATAGGTCGTCGCGCTGTCGCGGATGGTGGTGAGGCCCCGCATCTCGGTGCCGATGAGAAACGCCTCGACCACGCCCGCCGGCGCGCAGAGATGCGCGGAGTTGAGCACCTTTCCTG
>CAYNDU010000413.1:0-5740 GCA_964395615.1 uncultured Pirellulaceae bacterium
GCGCGCGGACGCATACTGTGTCATCGAATTGCGATGTCAGTGTCTTCAGCATGTGGATGCGTTCCCGGAGACGATCGCCCAGTGGCAGAAGCTATTCAAGATCCGACCGCCGGTCTCCACCGGCGAGCGCGTTCATTTACTGAACGGACTTGCCTACATGCGCGCCGTCGGAAACCTGGAGCTCGGCGAGGCGGTGCGCGACATCGAGGAAGGTCTGAAACTGGCGGGCGGCCAGGCGGCCATTCTGGACCCTGCCGGAATGCTCTACCTGGGACGAGGGCAATCCGAGTCCAAGAATGGTGACGACGAAAAGGCCGTGGCCAGTTTTAGCCGAGCGTGGGAGTTGGCCGACGACGTCTTTCAGCAGAACAAGAAACGCCTCGAGGCCACCCGCGCCGCTCCCGCCAGCGCCATCGAGTATGCCGATCGACTACGGCTGCTGACACCCCATCTGGCCGCAGTATTGACACAACGAGCGGCAGCATACGATCGATTGGGACGGGCGGATGCCGCCAAGAAAGATCGGCAGCGCATCGAGCAGCTTTCTGAAAACGGAAACCTGTCGATCGCCACTCCCCTGCAACTCGGCCAGGTCCTCGACCAGATCAACCTGATCAGCAACCTGCTCGATACACGTGGGTTTCTGCAATATCGACAAGGTAATCTCGCGGCGGCTCGGCGCGACATGCAACGCGCAGCGGAAATGATCGATTGGGTCCGCAAGGCGTTTCCCTGGCGGCTGGAGGTCGAGCCGTTCCAGATCATGGACCTGCGATTAGAAAAACTGCGTCAGCGAACCGTGAGTGAAGCGTCTGCGGTCATTCACTACCATTCTTCGCTCGTACACCGGGCCGCCAAACGCAATGAGAAAGCGGACGATGAACTGGAGGCCGTGCGCCGCCTTGGTTTCGAACCCGACGATCACCTTTTCTGATCAGCCGATTTTTGTCGCGGACAGACCGCAGAAACTGTTGAGTTCGGGGCTGACGTGCTCATCCGAGCGTCGCCCGGCCTGGCCGCCCGTCGTGTTCACTGCGCACGCAATTCCGTCAGTTCCGACGTGTGTTGTCGCAATTCGTCGTAGGCGTGAGCGATATCACGGACCAGCCGGTCGGTCGGGGCGAGTATTTCGTGAGCGTGCATGTGCAGTTCGGTGGCGTTCGGATCCTTCGCATGCTCGCACATCTGGCGCACTTGCTCTCGACATCGGTTCACCGAAGCGTGATGCATGGCCATACTCTGTCGCAATTGGTGCGATATGCGCGTGACCTGATCGATCACTGCATCAGCTTCTGCGCGCTGTTGCTGGTCGATCTGACTCTGCCCCAATACTCGCTGCTGGCGCCCGATCCAATAGCCGACCAGCGCCAGGGCCGCAAGGGCGACCGGAGCCGTCAGGCCTGTCACAATGAATTCCATGATGATTCCCTCAGTCCTCGTTGCCGGCGTCCGATCGGATGATTCGCTGGACGGAGCCGACCGCTGAACCGCCGGCCACGTGCGTGGGCGAGTGCGGGAGATTAGCAACATCCCGCGATCCACGACGCGGCCGTTGTCCCGCGACTAATAGTTCTTTCGAGACCCAAACCCTCGCATGCAGAGATACCCGACAACTAAAGTGCCGATGAAAAACAAGATCCACTGCTGGCGATCAAATCCATTGAGATGGCGAAAGAGCGACGAGATCACTCGTTCTATTTGATTCCACATGACCTGCCTCACACTACGATCGGGTTGTTGTGTTTTCCTCGGCCGCTCGACCCTGGTGACGAACGGAGATCGGCGAGCGGCTCTGCCGGGCGGCACCCCTGCCAGCATTTCGTTCTGGCGCTCTTGGCACTCGGCTAATCGCATTCCGAGGCAAACGTACGTCACAGAACGAGGAGGATGCGGAGCCAAAATGGCGCCGCGTGTCCGTCTGTACCGGTCGTGCACGATCGAACGATTCCGCGCGGTCGCGGACCCGCCGGGGGTCACTTTCTTGCTCGGGCAGCCGAGGGGTCGGAGCGTGTTCTCCCGCTTCGCAATGGATGGCGTGAGCGGTGCCCGAAGAGGGCTTGCAGACGGTCCGGGCCGAGCTATAATTCAACTCTCGCTACGGGGCCGTAGCTCAATTGGTTAGAGTACCGGACTGTCGATCCGGTGGTTGGGGGTTCGAGTCCCCTCGGCCTCGCTCAGGACGCTCGTTGTCAGGAAATGACAGCGAGCGTTTTTTTGTTTACCGCTCGCCTGGAAGGGCCAGGCAGAACAAGTGGTGTTCACCCCGTATGAGGATCCGGTTCGCGACGGGTACGGGTGAACCGATCACGGACTCTTGCATCTCGTTCTCGGCAAGCAGTTGGAATCGATCGTTCTTGACTGACGCGACAAAGAGTGTTCCGTCCTCACGCGGAGCGTACAGGTTGCCGCCGGCGATTGTCGGTGACGCATAAAACGCCGCCCGACCCTTTGGGAACGCATCACTCCAAATCGTCTTGCCGGTCTTCGGGTCGATACACTCCACTTCACCACGGTCGCGGACAAGAAAAACTCGGCCCCGATAGGCCACCGGTGACGGGACAAACGAGCTGATATCGTCGCGCTGCCAGACATGGTTCGATCGGGTCACGTCTCCGGTTCCGGTGAGTCGAATGCCGTGCAAGCGAGGTTGCCCTCGATCGTTACGCCCATAGCTGATCACGGCCATGTCTCCCACAATCACGGGCGTGGCGATAGCCGGCCACAATTTATTGCGATCCGGATTGAAGTTGCCACACGACCAGCCCACCTTGCCGTCGGCACCGTTATGGATGGTCAGGTGCATGGCGCCCCATACCAGAATGCACTGCTTGCCCTCGTGTTGCATCACGAGGGGCGTGGTATAGCACTGGTCGCTCTCGAGGGGTGTCGAGTAGTCGCGTGGGACCTTCCAGGCCAGTTTGCCGCTCTGTTTGTCAAAGGCCGCCACCCAGGACGGTCCGGCATGCATACGCGCCATGATGACATGCCGGTCGGTCAAGACAGGTGACGTACCATGGTCCCAGAATCGTTCATCTTCCCCAAATCGTTCGATGAGATTCGTCTGCCAACGTATGGTGCCGTCCAGTTCCACTGCAGCCAGGGTGCCGCTTTTGAAATAGACGAACACGGCACGTCCATCGGTGACCGGCGAAGCATTGCACCCTGACCCGTTTCGATGCCGCCCGGCACGCTCGGAGCCAAAAGTCGTGGTCCATCGAGGAGCGCCGGTCCAGTCGAACGAGAGCACTGCGTCACGACCCTCGTCGGGAGCGGTCAGGTAGATGGTCCTGTCGAGCACGATCGGTGTTGAGCAGCCCTTGCCGGGCAAGGGAGCTTTCCACAGCAAAGTACGTTCGTTGTACTGGACCGGATACGTACCTTCCTCCCGGCTGCCCACATCGTCGGGGCCACGCCAGCGAGGCCAGTCCGATGGATCGCCGGCCAATGCCCACGAAGGTACGATGAACAAGAAAAGAACCGTCGTTGAAAATCGCATGATTGACACCATCCCCTGCGCGTTCAGCGCACCTCCTCGAACGAACGGATCTCGACGGACCCTTGATCCCAACTCCCCGTACGAAGCGTTTATTCCAGACGCCCCTCGGGGGACGGGAAGATTCGCTCCAGAACATGCACGTCCAGCAGTTGGCCGAATTTGTAGCCGACTTCTTTCAGGAGACCAACCTGCTCGAATCCGAATCGTTCGAACAGCCGCAGACTAGCCTGGTTGCCGGCAGTGATGCGCGCGAGTGCAGCGTGAAAACCCAATTGTTCGCAGCGTGTGAGAATCGCCTGACAGAGCTGCCGTCCAACGCCGCGACCTTGGTGATCCGAGCTAACGTAAACCGATACTTCCACCGCAACGCGATAACCGCAGCGATCCGACCAGGGACTCAAACTGGCCCAACCAATGACCGATGGCGAATCGCCTTCCGCTCCAACCGCTCGTCGATCGCTTTCGGCGACCAGGATCGGATACCGATCACCGTGCGTCTGGAACCATGCTCGCTGTTCGGACAACGAGCGCGGTTCCAAATCAAAGGTCGCATTCGACGTTTGAATGGAGTGGTTGTAAATCTCGGTAATGGATTCCAGGTCTCCAGTCGTCGCCTTTCGGATGACCAACCGCTCAGGCATCTTCCAGATCCTAAACCTTGTCGGCGGTGGGGCAGACGAACGGCTTGCGGTATTCCCGCGAGATCAAGGCCGTCGCCCCTTCGTTGTTTGGAAAGATCTCTTTTTCCGGATCGAACTTCAGAATCGGGCCAAGCGATATCGGGTATTTTTTCAGATCGACTTGATTATCGACCAGGTGCTGAATGGTCCGACGCAACGTGGTTTGGTTATCATCGGCCGACTTGATCCCGGCCAGTACCTGTTCGATCTCCTTGGGCGAGACCCGATGTTCTTCGCCGAGGTAGTAGGAAATATTGCCCAAGTGGCTAATGGCAGCCGACAGGTGTCCTTCGAGCACGTCGGCGTTCTGGTCGGAGCGTTTGCGGCTAACGCACGCGCTGATAAAGTTCTCGAAGTGGTTCTCGTTCCCGTCAAACTCCTTGACCACGTTCATTTCCTTGTCGTAGGCGATGCAGTGACGGTACGACTTCTGAACCACGAAACCCTCGCTGCCATAGAATACGACGCCGATCTTGTTACCCTTCTTACTTTGGAATAACCGGTTGAGTTCTTCATCGGCCGAATTGTCAACCAAAAGGCCGCGAGTTTCAAAGACGATGCACTTGTCGCCGTAGTCGTAGATCGAAACTTCCGTATTGGCCGTGTCACCAGCATCCACATAACCGGGGTCTTTTCGCTCGGCTTGGTACCCCAGACGGCCTCCGAAGGAGACAATGGTATTGGGATGCCGCATCAGACCCAAACCCCAACGGGCGATGTCCGTCTGGTGGGGTCCCTGGTTGCCCAGGTCGCCATTGCCGTAAAGGCGCTGCCAGTGCCAGTCGTAATGGAATCTGCCTCGCGTGAGTTTTGGGTGCGTGTAGGGGGCAGGTCCGGACCAGAGATTGAAGTCGCATTCATCGGGGATCTTATAGTCACCCAGGGGTCCGATCGACTTACGCCGCTTGTAACACAATCCGCGAGCGAATCGCACGTCGCCAATTCCCCCCGCATTCAAAAATGCCACCATTTCCCGCACGGCGCCGCTGGATCGGCACTGCGTGCCGACCTGGCAAATGCGTTCGTATTTACGCGATGCGGCCACGAGCGATCGGCCCTCGGCAATCTCGTGACAAACCGGTTTCTCGATGTATGCGTCCTTGCCGGCCTGCATGGCCCAGACGCCCGTCAAAGCGTGCCAGTGGTTGGGAGTGGCCGTGCTGACGATATCCAGAGACTTGTCGTCAAACGCCTCGCGCATATCCCGCACGAACTTTGGCTTACTCCCTTGCTTCTGAGCGATCTGCTCCGCCCGGGACTGCCCCACCTTCTCGTCAATGTCGACGATGTACCGGATCACGGTCCGGTCGTCCTTCAGGTAGGCACTCAGATGGCTTCCACCCCTGCCGTGGACTCCCACAACCGCTACCTCCAGCTTCTCATTGGCACCCTGGGCCCGAACAATACAGGGGGCGGCAGTCGCCGCGGCAGCTGCCGCTACCGAGCTGCCGAGGAAACGACGACGGTTCATTCTGGTCATGAGAGGACCCTCAGTTCAGTGGTTACGCGATAACAATACGGCGGCGGAACACTCCACGCGTGCCACGCCGCACAACGGGCCGTT